>JAOAPP010000230.1 GCA_025462985.1 Bryobacterales bacterium
AAGGCGCGGCTGGAGTCATTGCCGTCGTCGTCGTAAGGCGTCAGACTTCCGTCGGGCCAGACTTTGAGAGTTGTGTAGTTCGGAAGAACAGCGCTCGGGCGGCCGAAGTCGCCGCTCTTGTTCACGACGATTAGCGTATCGCAATCGAGCGCCAGGCTGACGGGGTTGTTGCCGCCGGAGGGAAATGGGGAACCTCTCACCGGACTGAGAGAGCCGTCCTTGTTTATCTGGAACACCGCAATGGTGTCAGACCCGGAGTTGACGGCGAAAAGGAGAGAGTGATCGCTGCTGCTGATGATCTCCTGATCCGAATCGAGCGGCCCGACCTGTACGGACGTGTCCTGCACTCCTGCGCCGCCGGTGAAGAAGGGCGACCCGGGAACGTTACTTATTTGGCCGTTAGGCTCGCGTTAGAACACATAGATTGAGTTACCGTTCGGAGTCTTGATGTTGCTTTCAACGTAGACGTATTCCTGACTGCTTGTGTAAGTGGCGGCGGAGGCTTTTGCTGCTCCAATTACAAACAGAGAGAGCGCAGTAAGTGTAAGCGTACTTCTATTCATGTCATATCTCCGCAAGCCGGCGAGTTTCTGTCGCCTGGTCGCTTCCGTCGACGTATTCGGAGCTAGTGGACGGGAAGTTCCGCCAGAATGCAAATAAAACAACAGGCTTAGGAACGGCTATTCTGCTCCGATTGGATTTCAGCGGGATCGACAAACGCATCCGGCGCGCCCTGTCTTTGCCGAGCCAGCTTTCAGTCATGTGGAAGAATTCCGTGTGGTTCGCCAGGAACACGTCGCACGGAAGTTTCTGAATGGTCGCGAAGCTCCGCTCGTCATCGGAGACCATCTCCGGATAGTATTTGTTGTGGATCAGATGATAGCCGGGCACTGACGTGCTGCAGTAAAAGACCACATGATACGTCTTCCCATTCTCGGCGACCGGCATCGTCCAGGTGGTGCAGCCTTTGGTGTGAGCGGGCGTCAGGACGGCGGTAAGAGTGGTCTCCCCCACTTAGACCGTCCCGCCGTTCTCAACAATGCGGTCAACTTTCACCGCCGGCATGCGACTATCCCGACTGATGGTAAGTAGACCAAGCTATGCGTTGGTGCTCCACCGAGCCCGTTTCTCCAGTGTGGTCCCAGGTTGCGTGGTCAAGACAGTGGTGACGCCAGACTGTCGAAAGACAAGCTGTTGATCCCGTTTAGGAGAGTGCCCATTTCCACGACTTGGACCGTCAGCTCTCGGCAATGCTTTTGTGGGGGGAGATGCCACGGAAGAAAAAGAGCAAGAACAACACGCCCGAGTTGCCAGTTCTAAATCCGAATGCCGCCGGACTCGATATCGGAGCAACGGAGATTTATGTCGCTGTTCCTGCTGATCGAGATACAGAACCAGTACGTTGCTTTGCTACTTCACTCAGGACTTAGGAGCTTTGGCCGATTGGCTTGAACAATGCCAGATTCAGACGGTTGCCATGGAATCGACGGGTGTGTACTGGATACCGATCATGCAAATCCTAGAAGATCGGGGTCCGCAGGTCTATCTCGTAAATGCCCGCTATGCAAGAATGTTCCTGGCCGGCGAACCGATGTATCGGATTGCCAATCGCTTCAGTAACTCCACGCTGTTGGGCTGCTGAAAGCCTCCTTCCGACCGGCACATGAGGTATGCGCAATCCGGTCGCTTGTGCGTCACCTCAACAACTTGGTTGAACTCGCAACGTGCCATGGGCAGCATATGCAAAAAGCTCTCGACCAGATGAACCTTCAGCTACATCACGTCATCAGTGATGTGACAGGTACCACAGGATTAGCCATCATAGACGCCATTCTGGCGGGAGAGCGGGATCCCGCCAAACTCGCCGGCGTCGGGGATCCACGTATCCGAGCGAGCGAAGAGATCATCGTTAAGAGTTTAGTGGGAGACTATCGACCCGAACATCTGTTCACGCTAAGACAGTCACTGGCGTTATATCGTGTGTACGAAAGCGGACATCCGAATGTGAATCCGAGGTTCAGCGGTTCATGAAAAATCTTGGTGCACACACGAACCTGCCACCATACCCCTTGGCGGCAGCAAAGTCAGTGAATATATATAAGGTGATGTCACCAGCGAAGGCACTCTGTCTCCACGAAGAAGCGTATAGAATTCTGGGCGTCGACCTGACAACGAACCCGGGCATAAGCGTAATGCACATTCAAGCTGTGATAGCCGAAGTCGGGCCTGACCTTTCGAAGTTTAGAAGCCCAGCCGCGTTTGCCTCCTGGCTAGGACTTTGTCCCGATAATGATGTCAGCGGAGGGAAAGTCCTCTGGAAGTTCCTTAGGAGCAGCGCTCTACTTCCACTCAGGCCATCAAAACCTATCCCAAAATCGCGGCGCTGGAAAACCGGACATTTCACTTGCTATTTAAACCGGACATCTTGACGTGCTACCAACACTCTCACCGCTCTACTTCGATTCCTTCAACGTTGCGGTCAGCAGGCTCTGCGCTTGCGGATACTCCGGCTGCAGCCGCGTGACCTCTCGCAGCTCCTGAACCGCAGCCGCCTGATTTCCGTGTTGGAGCTCCAACATCGCGAGACCGAAATGCGCACCGGCCGACGCCGCGGAAACAAGCAACGCTTTCCGAAACTCCAGTTCCGCCGGGCCGTCTTCGCCGGCGCGGGCATAGCTCACGCCTAGGTTGTTCCGGGCATCCACGTCATCCGGCCGAAGCGCCAGAACTCTCAGCCACTCGCCCGCTGCGCCTGTCCAGTCGCCCCGGCGCGCAAGGACCGTAGCGAATGTAAAATGCGCGTCGGCGGTATCGGCCAGCGCGCCGAATCGATACGGGTCGTCCTCGGCAACTCGGCTCGCCGCCCTCGAATTCAGGTTGCGCAACTCAGCTGCATCCATACCGTTCGTCGGGTCCAGTTCCGAAGCACGCTGCAGCGCTGCCCGCGCCCGCTGGCTGTTCCCTTCCCGGTTCCACATCCGTCCAAGCGCCAGATAGAAGCGGGCCTCGGTTGGCGATAGTGAGATCGCTTGCACCACCTGAGCACGCGCGGCCGTAAGCTCACCACGATCCGCCAAAACCAGACCTAAGTTGTAATGAGCAATCGGCGCGTCCGGACGGAGTTGAACAGCCTCCCGCAAAGTCCGGACTGCCGCCTCATTCTCACCCCGGCGCGCTGCGTCCAAGCCCTCGTTGCTCAATCATGTGCACCGAACCGCGTCTTCCTGTCGTTTGGTCAACGCCGCAGCCTGCCGAAATGCCAGCGCTGATTCAGCCTCGCGTCCTGCTCTCTGGAACGCCTTGGCCAGCGCATAAAGCGCAGCCGCAATGTCCGGGTTTGCCCGTAATGCAAGCTGAAGATGTTCAATCGCCTCAGACGACTTGGCTGACAGCAGCTTGCCTAGCGCGACCTGCCCATCTGCATAGCTTGGCCGTAGCTGCACCGCCTCCCGGTACTCGTGTTCCGCCGCCGAGAGTTCGCCGGCGTCCGCCAACGCCTTCCCCAAATCGAGATGGGTCTCCGTAGACTTCGGATCGGCGGCCAAGGCGGCCCGATACTCCGCAATGGCTTTGGCGCGTTCGCCCCCTTCCGCGAAGCCAACACCCAGCAGGCGATGCGCTTGGGCAT
>JAOAPP010000688.1 GCA_025462985.1 Bryobacterales bacterium
AAGCGTCCCAAGTGGACCCCGCCGAAGTGCAGCGGCTGGCGGAGCACGCCGAGAAGCAGGATCCGTCGATTGTAGACCAGCTCAGTCAGGTTTACGCGCAGCACCCGACGCTTGTGAAGTCACTCGGGGCGGCTGCTCTGGGAATTGCGATGAAGAGGATCGCCGAAACACATAGTGCCTGAGGGTTTCTCTCCATCAGGCTTCACGCAGAAGTTGTTCTTCACGCCGGCATAAGGCGATCCAGTTCGCGAGTGCTTCTCGCACGTCCAGCAGGATTTTGCGAAACACGATTGTCCCTCGCATCAAGTTCATCAGCGTCTTGTAAAGCGCTGGTGAATTTGTACTACGAATTTGTAAAGCGCGAGTAAAACTTCGCCCATCCGCTTGGAAACCGCTTTATAACTACCGGGTAGGAGGATGCGAACCTGCATCCCAGAGGTGGAGGAAATCAGTTGAAGAAAATCCCAAGACTCGCTTTCTTAATTCCGGTGACTGCACTTATTCTGGCCGGGCAAGGGCCGCCGCCAGGCGACGTCGGCGGCGGCCCCGGATTCGGTCCAAAGGGTGGACGCGGCCACGGACGCCCGGAACAGGTCGTCACCGGCGCTCCCTACTCCGGAACGCTGACCGAGCAACGGCAGCAAACACTGCCGGACGGCAATCAGATCTCGAGGCAAACGGTCACCAAGGTCTACCGCGACTCTGAAGGTCGTGTGCGAAAAGAGATCACCACAACGGGGCGCAATGGCCAAACGCACCAATTCGTCACGTTGTTCGATCCTCTAGGCGGCTTCGAGGCTCGGCTCAATCCGCAAAAGTTGACTGCTGAAAAGCACCCGCTCCCGCCGCAGCGACAGGGCGAGAAGACTCCACCCGCGCCTCCTTCTGGCGAGGACGGTCCGCAGATCAAGACCGAAGATCTTGGAAGCAACACGATCGAAGGACAGGCTGCGACCGGTAAGCGGGTGACAGTTACGATTCCGGCCGGGGAAATGGACAATCCAGATGCCGTACAAATCGTGCGCGAGATCTGGACCTCGACGGCTCTCAAAGTCCCCGTTCTCATCACCAGCACTAATCCGCACTTTGGAAAATCGACAACACAATTGACGGGTATCTCGCAAGGCGAGCCGGATGCTGCGCTCTTTCAGATTCCCTCAAATTACAAAGTGACGACCAGAACGGGTCTCCATGGGCCTCCGGGATTCGGTGGTCATGGTCCGGCCGGCGAAGAGTAATGTGTATTTGAGCAGCGCTGAGGCAATCATTCAGCGCTGCTCTACTTGCAGTTCCTAGGCGAGGTCTTCAGGCCGGATCGGTAGCCTGCGGACGCGCTTCCCTGTTGCCGCGAAGATCGCGTTGGCGAGCGCGGGCGCAGTCGGTGGAAGTCCAGGTTCTCCAATGCCGGTCGGCGGGAGGTTACTCGGCACGATGTGCACTTCGATCAGGGGAGTCTCCTTCATCGACAACGTAGTGAACTTATCGAAGTTAGTTTGTTCCGCGCGGCCGTTCAGAATCGTAATCTGACTCTTGAGCGCGGCGGTCAGGCCATAGATGATGGCGCTCTCCACCTGTGCGCGAACGCCGTCGGGACTCACAGGCGTGCCAATGTCCACAGCCGAAACGACCCGGTTTACCTTCACTTCCTTGTTTTGCACTTCGACTTCCACCAGGTTCGCAACATAGCTGTGGAACGAATAATGGGCAGCTATCCCGCGTCCATGTCCCGCCGGCATTTTCTTACCCCAATCGCCGTGCTTGGCAACCGCTTCGAGCACTCCTTTGAAACGGGCAATATCGAGCGGCCGCTCTTCCGCATCGCTCGCGTGTTTCACCATTCGATCCGCACCGAGATGTTGCATTCGGAACTCGTACGGATCTTTGCCTGCAGCATGCGCGAGTTCGTCCACGTAACTCTCCATGACGAACCCGATGACAGACGCTTCGACCGATCTCCACCAGGCGCGCGGCACGGCGGAAGCAGCCGGCAGATACTCCAGTCTGTAATTCTTCGACAGATAAGGCATCTGCATCGTGGAGCCCATCTCGCTGCCGTCGGGCGACGCTTTGGGATCGAACCACTCATTGATCGACGTCGAAGTGCTCTTGTGCCGCCAGGCGACAATATTGCCGCTTTCATCGACAGCGCCGCTGAGTCGGTGATAAGACGCCGGACGATAAAAGTCGTGCGTCATGTCGTCTTCTCTCGACCAGACCAGCTGAACGGGCTTCCGGACATGCTTGGCGACCTGCGCCGCTTCGAGCACGAAGTCCCCTTGATAGCGCCGCCCGAACGCTCCGCCCATCAATGTGGTGTTTACTTTGATCTTGTCCGGTGAAAGTCCGCTGATCTTTGCGATCATCTGCTGCGTTAACTCCGGGCTCTGCGTGGGAGCCCAGGCCTCGGCGCGATCGGCCTCAATCTGGACCGTGCAGTTCATCGGCTCCATCGTGGCGTGCGCCTGAAATGGCAATTCGTAATCGCACTCCACCTTCTTCGCGGCCGGCGCATTCGAGATGGCGGTCTCGGCATCGCCTTGATTGACGATGACCTTCATCGAAGAGTCGACCAAACGCCGGAACTGCTTGCGAAGGGTCTCGCTGCTCTCGCCGGCCGCCGCGCCAAAATCCCAATCAATCTGCAGCTGCTTGCGCGCCTGCATGGCGATGTACGTGGAGTCCGCCACGACGGCTACTCCCCCACAGGAGTGAACGCCTTCGCCAACCGCCTCAATCTCGAAAACGTCCTGAACACCTTTGATCGCTTTGGCCTTGCTCGCGTCAAAGCTCTTCACTTTACCGCCAAACACAGGACAGCGCGAGACCATGGCATAGGCCATTCCAGGGACGCGAACGTCCAGTCCGAACTTTGCACTTCCGTCCGTTTTCGAAGGAATGTCCTTTCGAGGAACCACGGTTCCAACGATGCGGAAGTCGTCCGGCTTTTTCAATTGAACCTTGGCGAGATCGGGCACAGGCAGCTTAGCGGCAGCTTCCACCAACTCCCCGTAGGAAAGTTTTTGCGAGCCATTCCAAATGGCGCCGCTCTTCGCAGTACAGGAACTGGCGTCCACGCCCCAGCGTTTAGCCGCAGCGCTAATCAGCATCTCTCGTCCCGCGGCTCCGGCCTGACGCACGGGCATCCACATCGCGGTCACACTGCCGCTGCCTCCCGTCCCCTGGTCGCCGTAGTCGGCGGACAAAGGCGCGTGCTCCACCCGGACATCCTTCCAGTCAACTTCGAGTTCGTCGGCAAGAATCATGGGAAGCGCGCTCGAAATGCCCTGCCCCATCTCTGACTTTGAGTAAGCGAGCGTCACAACGCCGTTCCCGTCGATCCGCATCCAGGCTTTCAGCGGATTCACAACCGATTTCGCTGCCTCGGCTTCGGCCTTCTGCGGAACAATGTCGAACCCGATGAGCAGTGCCGCACCCGCCGCTAAACCCGACTTCAAAATCTTGCGGCGCGATAATTCCGTCTCTACAGTCTTCACAGTTCACCTCCCACGGCAGCAGCAGGATGCACAGTGTGCATGCGTTCAGCCGCCTTCAGAACCGCCTTCCGCATCCGCTGCGCAGTGCCACAGCGGCAGATATTGTTCGACATGGCATTGTCCACATCGGCCGCGGTAGGTTTCGGATTTTTTTGCAGAAAGGCAGCGGCTGTCATGATCTGGCCC
>JAOAPP010000691.1 GCA_025462985.1 Bryobacterales bacterium
CGAGCATGTCGGGATCGTTCCAATGTCCGGCCTTTACATAGGAATTGATATCGGCCTGTGCAAAACCGATCTCTTCGAGCGATTTCCATTTGTCGTCGATATCGCCCGTAGTGCGCCAGAGGTTTCCACCGACTTTAGCGCCCCATTTCCAGACATCTCCCCGGCCGTACTGGCACAAGCTGTACACGATCGGACGTCCGCTGGCCTGAAGGGCATCCCCCATCTTCTGATAAACGGCTTGCAGATCCGAGTCCTTATAAATCTCGCCCGCCGAGCACCAATCGTATTTCAGATAATCCATTCCCCACTCCGCGTAAGTCTTTGCGTCCTGCGCCTCGTGTCCCATACTGCCTTCGTAACCGGCGCAGGTCAGCGGACCCGGTGAGGAATAAATGCCAATTTTCAGCCCCTTCGAGTGCACATAATCCGCAAGCGCCTTCATGTCGGGAAATTTCTTGTTTGGCTTGATGACTCCCGCCGAATCTCGCTCACCCTGCCAGGTATCGTCGATGTTGACGTATAAATAACCGGCCTCCTTCATGCCGGAACCTGCGATCACATCCGCCGTGTGCCGGACCGTCGCGTCCGTGACCTTGCCAGCGAAATGATTCCAGCTGTTCCAGCCCATAGGAGGCGTTCGCACAAGCCCGTTGTCGGGCACGTCATGTAGTTCCGGCACTGGCAGCGGCGCCGGAGGGCGTGTTGCTTCGATGTTGCTGCGCGTTGCAGAAGCCTTTATGACCTTCGGTGGCTTGGAAGGCTCGCTGGCAGTGGAAACCGTCAGGCCAAGTGCATCCTCGATCAGCCTTCCGTCGTACGTGATCACGACCTGACGCCACGGGTTCATGGTGAAGTGCAGCTTGCCACCGGAGAATGAACCATCCTTGATCGGAGTGCCGTGATAGTTGTGGATCACTGAACCGGTAACAGCCTTGCCTTCCTGCTTCAGGTTGAGATAGGCGTCATCGAAGGTGCCATCCGGCCTCTCGGAATGAACGCGCCAGACCCCGCTCACGTCGCCCTGTGCAAGGAGCGGGACCACGGTGGAGCCCAAAGAAAGGAAGCAAAGCAGTGCAGTTCTCTTGAAAGCCATTGTGTTCTGTTGTATCAAAACGCCAATCGGAACTCGTGCACGATGATGAAGAGGACACGTGGCACGCATCGTCCTTAACACCTTCGGCTCGTTTGGCGATCTTCATCCCTATCTCGCCGTTGCGATTGGATTGAAGCGGCGCGGGCACGAGCCGATCGTTGCGACAGCCGAGCTGTATCGGGCGAAGGTCGAGGCCGAGGGCATAGGCTTTGCCCCGATTCGTCCCGACATCGGCGAGATGGCGGACAACAAGGCATTCCTTCGAAAGGTTTGGGATCCAAAGCGAGGGACAGAGTTTCTCTTGCGGGACTACATCATGCCCGCGGTAGAGCAGAGCTTTGAAGACTTGCTGCCAGTGTGCGAAAAGGCCGACCTTCTGCTGACACATGCCGCAGCTTATGCCGGGCCGGTGCTGGCCGAATATCTCAAGCTCCGCTGGCTTTCCGTTGTGCTGCAGCCAATGGCGTTCTTGTCGCGTTATGACCCTCCGGTTTTGCCGCCTGCCCTCTGGCTAAAAAGGTTGGATCGGTTCGGACCGAGCGTTATCGCCGTCATTCTGCAAATTGGCAAGCGAAAAGCCGGATCGTGGGCTAAGCCCGTAACCGTGTTGCGCCGCAAACTGAACCTGCCTCCGTCAGAAAAGAACCCCCTATTCGAGGGACAATTCTCTCCATTCGGAACGCTTGCCTGGTTCTCAGATCACTACGCGCAGCCCCAGCCCGACTGGCCGGCCCGAACGCGCATCACAGGATTCCCCTTCTATGACCAACTCGGCGCAGGCCTCAAAAGGTGGAGCCGCGCTCCAGAGAGCGACGCGGCGGAACTCGCGGAGTTCCTCGCAAAGGGGCCCCCACCGGTCTTGTTCACGCTTGGCTCATCTGCCGTAATGGAGCCGGGCGACTTCTACAGGGAAAGCTTTGCGGCCGCGCAACACCTGGGCGTTCGAGCCATTCTGCTCTCCGGCGGCATGCCCCGCGAGAGTTTCCCCCAACCGCTGCCATCCTCCGTTTGCATCGCGTCGTATGCCCCGTATTCGGAAGTGATGCCGTTCTGTGCGGCATCCGTTCACCAGGGCGGCATCGGAACCACGGCGCAGGCGCTCCGCGCGGGCAAGCCGATGATGGTTGTCCCGTGGGCGCATGATCAACCCGACAATGCCGCCCGCATCACTAAGCTCGGCTGTGGCAGAACAATTCCGCGCAAGCACTACACAGCGGCAAGAGCGATCATGGAGCTAAAGCAAGTGCTGGCAAACGACGGATATGCCCGGACAGCGCAGCGCATCGGATCGCAAATCGCAAACGAAGATGGCGTCGAGAATGCCTGTTCCGCGATCGAGCAGTTCCTTATCGGTGAGTGATGTTGTGTCTCAAGGGCATCGTCCAGCAGCCCTGTCCCGCAACAGGCGCAATTTGCCGTATCGTAAGTAGGAACGTGTTACGTCCTAGCGTTTCTTCCGAACCAGCCGCCGAGCTTTCCGCACAGTCCCCGGCGCACTTGAAAACGCCTCGGTCACCAGTGCCTCCTGCTGATCGTTATGCACCTTTTGTGCCCCTGCCGCCGGACTCGCCGCAGCTGCCCGACCCACGTATCGCAGGCTCCGCCGTAATGGACCGCTTGCTCCACCCGGATTGATAATCGGCTGCATCTGGCCTTCCACGAACGGCCACGGTCCCATGTTCTCCGGCTCTTCCTGAACCCAGAACAGTTCCGCGGTATCCGAATACCGGCGCAGGACATCCTGCAGGTGGCGCAACGGGAACGGATACAACTGCTCCAGCCGAATAATCGCAACATCATTGCGGCCGAGTTCTTCCCGTTTGTTCACCAGGTCGTAGTAGATTTTGCCCGAACACAGCAGCACGCGCTTAATCTGTGCTCCAAGGAACCGCGCATCGCTGATCACTTCCTGGAAAGACCCAGTCGTGAGCTCGTCCAGCCGTGACGCCGCCTTCGAGTAACGCAGGAGGAACTTCGGCGTGAAGACAATCAGCGGTTTACGGATGCCACGCCGGTCTTCGCCGCCATACATCTGCCGCCTTAACAAGTGGAAGTACTGCGCCGGCGTGGTGCAGTTGCAAACCTGAATGTTGTTCTCGGCTGAGAGCGTCAGGAACCGCTCCATGCGGCCGCTCGAATGTTCCGGCCCCTGCCCTTCCAGGCCGTGCGGCAACAGCAGAACCAAGCCGCTCGGCTGATTCCACTTCGGCTCAGCAGACACGATGAACTGGTCGATGATAATCTGCGCACCGTTAGCGAAATCTCCGAACTGCGCTTCCCACAGCACCAGCGTGAGCGGATCGGCCACACTGTAGCCGAACTCGAATCCCATTACCGCGTACTCGCTTAGCAAGCTGTCGAACACTTCGAAGCGCGCCTGCGTCGGGTCAAGGTGCTGTAGCGGCACATACCCATGGCCTGTTTCGTAGTCACTGAATTCCAGATGGCGTTGCGTGAACGTGCCGCGCGAAACGTCCTCGCCGCTGAGGCGAACAGGCGTCCCTTCGAGAACCAGGCTGCCGAAAGCGAGCGTTTCCGCAAATCCCCAATCGATCGGCGCACCCTTCAACGCATCCTTGCGACGATCGAGAAGCGCCTTCAACTTCGGATGCAGCGTAAAGTCATCCGGCAGATTCGTACAACCCTCAATCACCTTGGCGAGGGCGTTGTATTCGGCCGCGGTAGAGGGAATCGGGCGGTACACCTGCTCTGCCGGGGCCTGCGCAAACTGCTCGATCACAAATTCTTCGCGGTGCTTCTTCGCCTGCTCGTAGGTCTCGTTCAGCTTCGTACGAACCTGAGTGCGCAAGCCGTCTATGTATTCCTTGGCAACGAACTTCTCCCGGAGCAGTCGCTCCGCATACTGCGTCGTCGCTGTCGGAAGTGCTTTGATCTTGCGATACATCAGTGGCTGCGTGTAACTGGGATCGTCAGCCTC
>JAOAPP010000720.1 GCA_025462985.1 Bryobacterales bacterium
CGGTTCCAACGGTTCCAGCAGATTACGCAGCAGAAGATCGGCACCATCTTCAGTGACAACTATGGCGAGCAGGGCCGGTACGCGAGGGCACAGGACATGCTGGCCCCGGCAGCTTCGGCAGCTGCCATGATCCCGGTGACATTTGCGGCCGCAGCATCACCGGCCAAGGGCGGTAATGCGGCCCGCGAAGGCTCGGGCGCATGCGTGCTGGACATGCAGGGCGATGGCGAAAGAGACCTCATCTCCATGCAGAGCGGCGCGAATGCCATGCAGGCATATCGCATTGCGCAGGATGGCTCAGCGTCCCCGATCGATGCAAAGCAGACAGGTGTGACGGCTGAGGGGAAGGGAATCGCCTGTACTGTCGGCGACTATGACAGTGATGGATTGCCCGACCTGGCGGTTGCTCTCGCGGACCGCGTCGTGATCTTTCACAACCTCGGGCACGGCAAATTCGCGGACACGACCTCTGCTGTTGGAATTCGCTCTCTGAATCATGCCGCCGGGCTCACCTTCGTGGACTTCGATCATGATGGCGATCTCGATCTCTTGATCACCGGGTCGACTTTGGAGCCAGGAAAGGGTCCGAATGTTTTGTGGCGGAATAACGGCAACTCCACATTTACAGAGTGGACTGAAGCTACGGGGCTGGCGGGCAGTGCGGATAGCGCGAGCGCGATTCTGTCCGACATCAATAATGATCGAGCTGTCGATCTGGTTGTGACCGGAAGCGATGCTTCGCCCGTGATCTTTGAAAATCAGCGTGAAGGAGCATTCAAACGCGTTGCCCTGTATGACGGCGAAAAGCTGCCGACAACTCGTGGCGTCACTATCCTGGATTTCAACAAGGACGGCTGGATGGATGTGGCCGTGACTCACGCCGGCGCTCCCGGTCTGACGTTGTGGAAGAACGTGGAGGGGAAACGATTCGAGCGCGTGCCGCTGCCGATGGGCGATGTAACCCGCGCGTGGGGGCTTACGCCGATTGATTTCGACAACGACGGATGGGTTGATCTTGCCGCCCTCGTCGAGACTCCGCATGGAACGCGAGTGCGCGCGCTGCGAAATCGCGGCCCGGCAGGGTTCGACGATGTGACGCAGGCGCTGAAGCTCGCCGACGTGGATTTTTCCGGAGCGAAATCCCTCATAGCTGCCGATGCCGATGGCGACGGCGCGGCAGATCTGATTGTGGCTCGGGGCAACGCAGCGCCTCTCGTGCTGCGAAACGTCGGCGGAAATCGCAATCACTCACTGCGCATTGCGCTGACGGGCCTTGCCGATAACAAGCTGGCATTGGGGACGAAGGTGGAAGTGCTCTCGAACGGCACGCTGCAGTAGTTCGAAGTGGCGGGGAGTTCTGGATATCTCAGCCAGGGTCCAACGGACATTCTGGTGGGCCTGGGTCAGGCCGAGCGTGTGGATGTGGTGCGCATGCTGTGGCCCACCGGTGTCCCGCAGGATGAGATCGATGTTGCAGTCGGCAAGCCGCTTGCGTTGAAGGAGCTGGATCGCCGCGGCAGCTCGTGTCCGGTGTTGTTTGCCTGGGATGGAAAGAAGTATCAGTTCGTCTCTGATGTCATCGGAGCAGCCGTGGTCGGACACTGGATCTCGCCCTCAAGCCGGAATGACAGCGATGCCGATGAGTGGATCAAGGTGGACGGTTCCATGCTGCGTCCTCGCAACGGTACCCTGAGTCTGCGTTTCGGCGAGCCGATGGAAGAAGTCAATTACATCGATCAGCTTCGTTTGCTTGCGATCGATCACCCCGAGGGAACTGACGTGTATCCGGACGAACGCTTCCTAAGCGAAAAGCCATTCGCGAGCGGCTCACCGGTTCTCGCATCTCCGGAAACACATGCGCTCGCCGGAGCCTGGGATGATCGGGGCGAGGATGTGCTTCCGTTGCTCGCCAGCACGGATCACAAATATGTACGCGACTTCACGAATCTGAGCTACGCAGGATTTGCGAACAAGCATACGTTGACGTTGGACCTCGGCGAGTGGTCACCGCAGCGGCCTCTGCGGCTCTTTCTGAGTGGGTACATCGAATACTTCAGCGCAAGCTCGATGTATGCGGCATGGCAGGCAGGCTTGCATCCCGAACCGCCATCAGTGGAAGCGCAGATGCCGGATGGCACATGGAAGAGAGTCATCGACGACATGGGATTTCCCGCAGGTCTCCCGAGAACGATCGTCCTGGATCTGACGGGCAAACTGCCGGCGCACACACGGCGCATCCGTCTCCGAACCAATCTGCAGGTTTACTGGGACCAGGCTCTCGTCGACAACGATGCAGGTGCGCCACATTCGATGCGGGAGACGGAACTGCCACTTGCATCAGCCAGGCTCGCGTTCCGCGGCTATCCGAAGCAGATCGAGGGCGCTACGCCGGGCGACCTGGCTTATGACTATCGGCAGATCAGCCAGACTGGGCCATTCCAGTGGCCGCGTGGAAGCTACACGCGCTATGGCACGGTCGCCCCGCTGCTCACCCGGCAGGATGACGAGTATGTGATCTTCGGCAGTGGGGAGGAGATCGATGCGGAATTCAGTGAGGCCGCGTTGCCGCCACTGCCGCCGCACTGGAAGCGCGACTATTTATTCTATGCCGAAGGCTTTGTGAAGGACATGGACTTTTATGAGGCCATGCCGTTTACGGTGGCCCAGCTTCCATTCCTTCGGATGAGCAGCTATCCGTATTCGCACAGTGAGCATTTTCCGGAGAGTACACGGAGTGTGGACTATCAGTTGAACTGGAATGACCGCTTCGAAAGCGGGAATCGTGTCCAGAACTACCAGTTCCACTACGTGCCTGCGCAATCGGAGCCGGATGCGGTGCAGCGCTAAACCAAAGTGTTTGCAATCAGAAATGGGTGGCCAGCGCTGCGAACGAGTCGAGCCGGATAAGCTGCTGCGGGGCGACGGGCTGCACCAGATCGTCGTGCTCCAGCACCCAGGTGTTCGGGTAGTGCACGTAGACAGCATGCAGACCGGCGGCGAGCGCAGGATTGATGTCAGAGCGCGGACTGTTGCCGATCATCCATGTGGCCGCCGGGGTGAGCGCGTACCTGCTGAGAATCTCGCGATATGCATCGGGATGTTTTTCCGGCGGGATCTCGACGGCCATGAAGTGCATGTGGATGCCGGAGCGATCGAGCTTTTTCTGCTGCTCGCGTGCATTTCCTTTGGTCACCAGAATGAGGCGATGGCGTTTTGCGAGCAGCGGAAGGGTCTCGGCGACTCCAGGAAGCAGCTCGATCGCCTGTTCTGCAATGGACTGTGCAAAACCTGCAATACGCCGGCACTGCTCTTCGGTTGGCGGCGCCTGCGACAGCTTCGTAAAACAGTCGATGAGCGATCGCTCGAAGCTCGCCATCCCGTATCCGTGGGCGGCGATGGTCGCGTGTTCACATTCGTTTAATACGCAACGCACCTCGGCGGGCGCGTGCCGATGATGATCAAGATATGCGATGAACGACGAGATGGCGCGTTCAAAGTAGATGTTGTTTTCCCACAACGTATCGTCGGCATCTATCAACAGTGTTTGGGGCGGGACTGGATCGGGCTGCATCTTTTCGCATAATCGCACAAGCGTGCGAGCGCAACCCGCAGATCATGCGTCTCAAAAGAGTGTGAAAACAGTTGCAGGATTCGCAGAAACGCGCGATCGGTATTATGATGTAAGAAGTCGCAGGCGGCAAAGATGATGATCGTTGTGTCTGTGAAGGCTTGCGATACCTGCAGATGAAATTTCGCCCTCGGTCGCAACAACGGCAAGCAAATTGCTGGGTATATCTGAAGAAACCATTGGGAGAATGCCAACGTCTCTTCGTTGAACATTAATAAATATTTCCGGGGATAGCCCAGTTGCATA
>JAOAPP010000729.1 GCA_025462985.1 Bryobacterales bacterium
GGAGCATGGAAAAAGCGAGCGATAACAGGCGCGGTGAGAGCAACGGCCGAACACATCAGAAAGCCGGCGGCGAGATTTATCCAAAACAGACTGGAGAGAAGAGAGCGTGTGATGGTCGGCCGCTGAACGATCGCCACCGCCGTGCCAAGGTCGCGAAAGTTCGCGATGAAATTGGTTACGATGACGGCCATGGCCATCAAGCCGTAGGCTCTTGGCCCGAGCATGCGCGCTACTGTGGCGACCGAGGCAAGAGTCAACGCTTGTTTGCCAAAGGTCGAGACGCTGGACCACGCGGTTCCGGCAAGTGCCCGCTTTGTGAGACCAGTGACTTTAGGTTCGGTTTCGGCCGTCATCGCCATATGCCAAATTCAGGAAGTCGAGTCTCATATCGGACGGAAGTTGCCGATAAGGTTAACAGAGGGAGCAGAAGAAAAGATTTCGGATGGGCTGGGAATGCGGTCCTGGTCGGTATACTGAGGATTTCGGAAACGTCTCTTGTCAAAGTTCAAACCAAGTAACAGAACTGGCTCCAGGGCAAGAGATCACGAGCCTTCTGCAGCGAGACCCTGGGCCGTATCGCGGATCTCGATGGTGGCTGAACCTGCACTGACGCACGAGACTGTCCAGGCGAGCAGTGAAAAGACTTCGGAGGAGCAGGCGCCCGCGAATGCCATTCAGAAGGTGGGTTTCGCCACGGTTTTGGTGTTTGTTTTCTTTCGGTTTAGCTTCGCGCACGAGTTTATCGCGGCCAAGCTCAACTTTAACACTCACATCATCATTATTTTGGGCATTGTTTGCTATTTGTGCTGCATCCTCTCCGGCCAGATGTTCCGGGCCTTCAAGGACAGGTCGACATGGTTATGGATAGGCTTCATGTGTTGCATGTGCCTCGCTACCTCCGTGAGCTTTTGGAGGGGCGGATCCTTTCCGGTTTTCAGCTATTACCTGCAGACGGTTTTCCCGGTGATCTTCGTAATCCCCGCATTGATTTCAACCCGCGGACAAATCCACAAAGCGGTTTGCGCCATTGGCCTCGCCTGCCTCACGACCGCGCTGCTTGGAACACTTAACGATGATTTCAAGACCGGACGCATGAGTATCGATGCCGCAGGCAGCGATATTCAAGATCCAAATGACTATGCGGCCCACCTGATCCTGATGATGCCGGCCCTCGTGTATCTCACGCTTCGTCCGACGCGGTCAGTCGTCTGGAAAATCATCGGCGTGGCGGGCCTGGCTCTCTGCTTCATGCAAATTCTGAGTACCGGGTCTCGCGGAGGCTTCGTGAGTCTTGCCTCGACGGGGCTCTATATCGTCTTCATCGGTTCGAAGCGGGTGAAGCTGGCAGTGCTGGTTGGGGTACCGGTGCTGGCGCTCATGATCATGCCCTTTGTGCCGAAGGAGTCCCTCACTCGTTTAGGAACGATATTCTCCAGCTCATCGGAGGGGCAGGAATCGGAGGCCACCGATTCAAGTCAGGCACGACTGGCTTTGCTGCAGGCCAGTTGGAAGATTACCCTGGAGCATCCTTTCCTGGGTGTGGGTCCCGGCATCTTCATGGACTACCAGGCCAATTCGGCGAAAGGAAATGGGGAGCGCGGCATGTGGCACGTCACCCACAATGCGTACACGCAGGTTTCCAGCGAATGCGGCATCCCTGCGGTGTTTTGCTATCTCAGCGCACTGGTCGTCACGATGTTGTCTCTTCGGAAGATCGGTAAGTCCAGGGATAGCGACATGGCGCTGCTGGCGCGGTTCATGAGCGTCATGATTGTCGGATTTTGTGTTTGTATCATCTTTCTTTCTCTGGCATATAACGTCCACATCCTGGTCCTGAGTGCTCTCACCGTTTCACTGAAGCTGCGTATCCAGGCGGATGGATCTTGGCCCGGCGATGAGGGGAGTCCTCAGGTGCTGAAGCCGCAGGTTGCGGTCGCCTAGATTCTTCTAAACATGGAAGCCATTGAATCGCCGAGCGTGGCGAAGAGTCCTGCGCGCCGCGGGGCAGCGGGTCCGGTTTCTCTGCTGCTGATGGTCAGGGAGTTGGGGCTGGGCGGCATTGAGCGGGATGTGACAAAGCTTGCTTTGCGGATTGACCGGTCCCGCTTCACTCCGTTGGTCGCAACATATAAGCCCGAAGGCCCGCGGTATGAGGAACTGCGGACAGCAGGAGTGCCAGTTCTTCACCTGAACTTTCCGTCCCTGTTGTCGCCCCAGGCAATCGCGGCCGCGGCTCAGTTTGCAGCGTTCGTTCGTAAACATCGAATCAAGATCGTTCACGCGTTCGACCCCATTTCAGTGTTTGGCGTTCCTCTCGCCCGTCTCCTGCGAGTGCCGGTCGTGCTGTCAAGCCAATTAGGGCACCGGGAACTCCATGACCCACGCACGCGAAAGCAGTTGAGTTATGTGGACCGCTGGTCGGATGCAGTCGTGGTGAACTGCGAAGCTCTGCGTACGCATCTCACCACCAGCTATTCGGTTCCGGCAAGTCATATCGAGCTTTGCTACAACGGAGTCGAAACCAAGGAGTTCTATCCAGCTCCGGCAGTGCGGCCTGCTTTTCTTGAAGGCGCACCGCTTGTGATTGGCGCTGTTTGCGTTCTGCGGCCAGAAAAGGGGCTCGATCTGCTCCAAAACGCCTTTGCGAGCGTGCGCCATCTTGTCCCCGGGGCGAAGTTGCTGATTGTCGGTAACGGGCCAGAACTAGGACGGCTTCAAGCGAATGCAGAGAAACTCGGGCTGGGGCCCGATTGCATCTTTCTGCCGGCGATAGCATCGGTCGCCCCGATACTTCGGAGTATTGACATTTTTGCTTCCACCTCGCATTCGGAAGCTTTCTCGAACGCGCTGCTCGAAGCGATGGCTTGCGGATGCTGCGTGGTAGGGTCCAGGGTCGGCGGGACGCCGGAGCTTATTGGCGAGAATGTGCGGGGTCTGCTGTTTAGCAAGGGAGACAGTGAAGATTTGGCCGATAAGCTTTCTAGCTTGATACGAGATCCCGATCTACGGCACACTTTCGCTGCGCGGGCGGCGGACTTTGCTAGAAACAACCTTTCGATGGAGGTCAACGTCAGTCGGGCGTCGGAGATCTACAGCAGGCTACTGGACGAAAAGGTGTACCGTAGTGTCGCAGCAAAATGAGAAAGTCACGCTAGAGCAAAGTAGAAATGCCCCTCGACAGGCTCAGGCTGGATGAGCGCGGGAGGGACAGCTACTGATGAGCCAAGCCGAAAGGGACCGGCCGGTGACGTTGAAGAAGGCGACGAAGAACCTCATCACGCAAGCGGAAGCGGCGATTGAACTGGGCGT
>JAOAPP010000745.1 GCA_025462985.1 Bryobacterales bacterium
TCCTCAGCATGCTCCTGTAGGGGCGGGGCGTCGATCCTCATCACGTTGATCCGATAATAGATATCCTGCCGAAATCCTCCGGCTGCCACCATGCTCGCTAGATCCTGGTGTGTTGCAAAGATCAAGCGCGCGCGTAAAGGGATAAGTCGGTTGCTGCCAAGCCTGCTGAACTCTCGCTGTTGCAGAACCCGGAGCAGCTTGACCTGAGTACTCAAGCTCAGCTCGCCGATTTCGTCGAGAAAAAGCGTTCCATCGCCTGCCTGCTCGAGAAAGCCTTCTCGTGCTCCCACGGTGCCGGTAAAGGCGCCCCTCTCATGGCCGAACAGTTCTGCTTCGATCAGCGTCTCTGGAATGGCTCCGCAGCATACTGCCACGAAAGGACGTTGCGAGCGGGAGCCCAGGTTGTGGATGGCTTGAGCGATAAGTTCTTTGCCCGTTCCGCTCTCACCGGTCACAAGCACAGATGCATTGACGCTCGCGACGCGACGAACGAGGTCGTACACCTGCTGCATGGGGGAACTGTGACCGATCATGCGATCACAGCCGACGCTGACCTCTTGAAACTTCTCTGTGACACTATCCAGCTTGCGTCTGAGTGACAAGTTCTCATGAGCGCGGCGCAGCATGGTTTTGAGATCTCGAATGGAAGGCGGTTTCCGGCAGTAACCGTGGGCGCCAAGCCTCACTAAATCGAGAGCGGCGGAACGCAAGTGGTCGTCCGCCATGATGATCGTAGGAATGTGAGACGCTACGATGCGCCGGCAGGACACCAAGCGCGCCTCAAGCGCAGCCTGGTCCGGATCCAAATCAAGAATCACAACGTCACACTCGCCGGCAGCCACGGACCGGTGGATGCCTTGCTCCCCAGCTTCAATCTGCACCTGAAATTCGTGTCCCAAGGCAGAGGAAAGGATGGGCTGCAGGCTAGGATCGTCGGAGAAGAGGCAGATTCGGATCATACGTGGCGCACCTATAGTTACTGATGACGCTAAGACAAGTCTTTAGATTTCGCCGCGGGAGGGGAACGCAGCCAAGGCCCGGATCGTCTACCAAGGGCGCAAGCGCTACTCGCTTCCGGAGGACACGACGCAATCTTGCCGGAGGATGACCGAATAAGTCACTGCACACTGAGCTGAAGAGTGACTTAGTCTTACTGACCTGATGCCGATACGTCGATGAAACTCTGGTAACGCTGGCTAGTTCGCTCGTAATGAGAGGCTACTGTTATGCCTTGGGCGGGTAGGCGATCTTAAGGCATTGGGAGTGATCGTCATAACAGGTAAATGGCGCATAAGTTGCTTCGGCTCGAGCATGACCTCTTCCCACAAGCGTGAAGTAACGGTGTTCGCCTTGGCCATCGCGCTTTCTCGCTTCTGTTTTCGTAGCCGTCAGCTTTACGATTTGGACTCAGTCAATTTTGCACTAGGAATGGTGCACTTTGATCCGAGTGTTCACCAGCCTCATCCGCCCGGTTACTTTCTTTACGTCCTTTGCGGTCGCCTGCTTGCTCAACCCCTGCACGATGCGAACCTTGCCTTAGTACTCCTGAGCGTCGCCGCTAGTTGTGGGACGCTCCTGTTTATCTACTTGCTGGCGCTGGAATGGTTTGGTGCTAGCGCCGCGCGGTTTGCCTCTCTCGTCTTTCTTTTGTCTCCCCTTGCTTGGTTCCACGGCACGGTCGCGTTGACCTACATCATCGAGACATTTTTCTCTTCACTGCTCGGATATTTGTGCTGGCAGGTGTTTCGTGACCGGCATCAGTGGGCACCCGTAGCGGGGTTCATTTTAGGCGTGGCTGCTGGTGTGAGGCCGTCCTCGGTTGTTCTTCTTGCACCACTTGTGGTGTTTTCCACGCACAAGGTGCCTCACAGGCAGAAAGTGATTGTCTTGGCCGTTGTGTTGCTAACCGTTGCAGCCTGGTGTGCTCCTATGCTGGCCGCCAGCGGAGGGCCGACTGCTTACTTCGAAGCATTGAACTCTCTGTGGCGGTCGGTTCCGGGGCAGAAGACCGCTTTTAATTCGTCTCCGGTGAATGCAGTGGCGAGAGGGATCACCATTGCGTTCATATACCTATTGACTTTTGGGGCAGCTTCTCTCGGGCACTTCGCTGCGTCGCGGTCCCGCGGCAAGGCCGGGTCCGGCCAGCTTCTGTTCACTGCAATCTGGGTAGCCCCGGCACTCGGCTTTTTCACTCTCATCTTCCTCAAGTTTGTGAACAGCGGCTATCTGTTGCTGCTGGCTCCGCCGGGTTGCGTATGGCTGGGACTCTGGATATCCGAATGGTACGCAGGAGCCCGGATGAGCGTCGTCGGCAAGCGGGCGATGATCGCTGGCGGCGCTCTCATTAATATAATGATCTTTCTCTTTTCTCCCCTCTACTGCTCGTATCGATCGGTCCGGAAGTCTGAGGCAGAATTGAGTACGGTGGATCGAGCAACGTCGAAGACCTTTGATCCTGCCGACACGTTGATCGTGGCCTTTGATTCTCACTTCATGGGATTCCGGCACGCTGGGTACACCCTCCCGCAGTACCTGACCGTGGAATATCCGGAGGTCCACGTTGGAGACGAACCTCGGATCTTCGGGATGCGTGGCCGGGCAACCTCGATTCTACCTAAACTGCCACTGAGTTCCTATAAGCGTTTCGTGTTCTTCCCCCTTCCTCAAGGAAACCCCGCTTATTCGAGGTACCTGGATGAGGTGGAGAAGAAGCTTCCTTCAGGAGTGCTGACGGTCTCCCAGGTCGATGGGGTGACCCTGGTCACTGGCCCGATCTCCTGCCTCGTCCGGCTCTTTCCCAAGACGGCAGAGGCAACCAGCGAAGGGTGTGTATCCCGTGTGTCAGTTGAAGAAAGAGCTGTATACGACCGTGCACACTCGGGTGGACGGGACCGGTGAGAAGGTCCTGAATGTGGCCCTTCGCACCAGCCGCAAAGTTTGGATCAAGAATTGCTGACTTGAGTAAGCGGAGCTTCTCATGCATTCCATTGCTTGGTGGCCGAGTGTCGTCGTTCTCTCGGTCGCGACCGTCACGGACCTGCGCAGCCGCCGCATTCCCAATTGGCTGGTGCTGCCCTTTCTGGTCGCGGGCATAGTTGTCTCCGCAGTGAATCAAGGATGGCACGGCGTGGGCCAGAGCGTGATGGGACTTGGCCTAGGCGCCATCCTATTCGGGGTGCTTTGTTGGATGGGCGGGATGGGAATGGGTGATGTAAAGCTGCTCGCCGCCATAGGAGCCTGGATCGGACCGGGACAGCTGATGATTGCCCTGGTTTTGACCGGCATTGTAGGTGGGTTGATGGCGCTTTGCTGGGCGATCGGTGGGGGCTTTGTTGGAGAGTTGCTAAGCGGCACGGGTGAGCTGTTGTTCAGCATAAGAAAGCGCGGACTGCGCCCACATCCGGAACTGGTCCTGGAGAATCCGCTCGCGCGGAAGATGCCCTATGCGCCTGCGATTGCGATTGGGACCATCATCTCCTTTTTCTCGCGATAAGGATGAGAAACATTAGGCATGAAGAACACGGGAGCGATATGCGGACGTCAATGGAATCGCCCGGCAGGCAACGGACAGCGCAGGGCGCTGATTCCATGATGTCGACCTGGACCCACGATCCGGACGCACTCGGTGCGAACATCCTGACCGTCGCCTTGATTGGACCAGAGCAGCAGGGCCGCATGGCCGTGGCGAAGGCTGTCCCAGGTTCTCAGGCCGGGGTCGTGCGCGAGTTCTTGCGTTATCCAGAGCTGGATGATCTGCCAAAGATACTCAAGTCCGATTATGACGTCATCATCGTCGAGCTGGATTCAAATCCTGAGTATGCGCTCGACCTCGTCGAGCACATCTGCGGGAACAGTTCGGCTACCGTGATGGTCTACTCCGCGCTGAAGGATCCCGAGTTACTCGTGCGCTGCATGCGTGCCGGCGCCCGGGAGTTTCTTACGCAGCCGATTGCGCCGCATACGATCGCCGAGGCTATGGTGCGCGCCTCTGTGCGCAGATCTCCAAATCGTCCGGCGAAGAGGACCGATGGCCAGCTGCTTGTCTTTCTTGGCGCGAAGGGCGGTTCCGGTGTAAGCACCCTGGCAGCCAATTTCGCGGTCGCTTTGGCCGGAGACTCACACCAGCATGCCGCTTTGCTCGACCTCAACTTCCCGCTGGGAAACACGGCAATCGACCTTGGTCTGATCGCGCCCCTCTCCGCCGCCGATGCGCTGAGAAATCTGGACCGCCTGGACGCGAACTTTCTCTCTACAGTCATGATCAAGCACAGTTCAGGACTGTCCGTGCTCGCGGCTCCTGATCACTATGCTCCTCTTGATGTGCGCGAAGACGCGATCGACAAGCTGGTGAGCGTCGTGCGTCAAAGCTTCGATTTTGTAGTGGTCGATGCGGGAGCGGGTATGAACCAGGTTGGCAGAGCTCTGCTCAATTCTGCGACCACCGTCTACCTGGTTCTGCAGGTGAGCCTTCCCGAGCTTCGCAATGCCAATCGCCTCATTAGCGCATTTCTCCGATCAGGCACTCCCCAGTTGGAGATCGTGCTCAATCGATTCAGCTCGCGATCCATGGAGATTGACGAAGAGAGCATCACCAAGGCACTCACGATACCAGCGAAGTGGAAGGTGCCCAGTGACTACGTCGCGGTGCGGAAGGCACAAAACACGGCCTCGCCGATCGCGCTCGATGCATCGCCTATCTCACACGTGCTGCGGCAGATGGCCCGGTCGGCTTCGGGCTACTCGGAAGCAGTCGAAAAGAAAAAGAAGTTCAGCATCTTCGGTCTTGGTTAGAACAATTTGCGATCCGGCGTGGAAGGTACAAAGTGGAAAAGCTAAATCTTGAAAACTTCGAAGCTGATATCCATCGGATCCTGATTGCCAGACTGGACCTGGAGAAGCTGTCTCGCGTCAACTCGACGCAGGCGCGACTGGCTGTCGCCGGAGTGGTCAAGGAGATTATCGCCGAGCAGAAGGTTCCTCTCAGCATGAACGAACAACAGAGGATCCAGTCAGATCTTCTGGATGAAGTGTTTGGCCTAGGTCCCCTCGAGCCTCTGCTGATGGATCCGAAGGTGTCCGATGTTCTGGTGAATGGTAAGGATCGAGTCTTCATCGAACGGGGCGGCATTCTTGAAAGAACAGAGACACGATTTCGGGACGATCTCCACCTCATGCAGATCATCGACCGCATTGTCTCCCGAGTGGGTCGCAGAGTGGACGAGTCGTCTCCAATGGTGGATGCTCGCCTGCCCGACGGCTCACGCGTAAACGCGATTATTCCGCCCCTGGCCATCGATGGTCCCACCCTTTCGATCCGGCGCTTCGGCACCGGCCCGGTTTCTGCAAACCAACTCGTTGAGCTGAAAAGCATCTCCTTGGAGATGATCGAGATGCTGGCTGCGGCGGTTCGCTCTCGGATCAGCATTCTCGTCTCTGGTGGTACGGGTGCAGGTAAGACGACGATTCTCAACATTCTTTCCCAATACATACCCAAAAACGAGCGACTTGTAACCATCGAGGACGCGGCCGAATTGCAGCTTGCGCAAGAGAATATCGTGCGGTTAGAGACGCGGCCACCAAATATCGAAGGCGTGGGAGCCATCCGTCAGCGTCAGCTGCTTATCAATAGCCTGCGTATGCGCCCCGATCGAATCATCATCGGCGAAGTCCGCGGCGATGAAGCTTTCGACATGCTGCAGGCGATGAATACCGGTCACGAAGGATCGATGACAACTGTTCACGCGAACTCTCCACGCGATGCGCTATCCCGCCTGGAATCGATGGTGGCCATGACCAATATGAATCTACCTGAGCGGACGGTGCGCCAGCAGATCGCCTCGGCCATCGCGATCGTCGTCCAGGTCTCTCGTCTCAGTGATGGCACGCGCAAGGTCGTCAACATCTCGGAAATCACCGGTATGGAAGAAAACGTGATCAGCATGCATGAGATCTTCACGTTCAACAAGAAGGGGATTGGTCCCGACGGGCGGGTGATCGGTGCCTTCCAGCCAAGCCAGATCCGTCCTAAGTTCCTTGAGCGGCTTCGCATCTCCGGCATCTTCCTGCCACCCGCGATGTTCGAACAGATCTTGGAAGTGAACTGAGGAAGGATCGGTATGCCACTCCTGCTTCTGCTTGTCTTCGCCGGCGTTTTCACGGTATTCGCTCTGCTCTTGATCGCCAGAGGCGCAGGAGCATCGCAGCGTACGAAGGAGACCTTGGCCCGTCTCGAGTCAGCCCTTGCATCTGGTGCGAAGAAAACAGACTCCCCAGATGAAATCGTTGACCTTCGGAAGCAGGAACTTTTCAGCGCCTTGCCATGGCTCAACCAGTGGTTGCTGCGTCTTGAGGTGGCGCCTCGCCTGCGCACTCTCCTGTATCAGGCCAATCTGAAGTGGACTGTAGGTGGGTTGCTCCTCATGTCTCTGGGCTGCTTCGCGATCCCTGCCTATCTTGTGTACCTGAGAACGGGAGCCGCCATTCTCGCGGCGCTCCTGGGTTTGTTATTGGGTACTGCTCCCATCTTCTACGTGCTTGCCAGGCGGCGGCAACGCTTTGCTCACTTCGAGCAGGGACTGCCGGAGGCTATCGACCTGATGGTGAGCGCGCTTCGCGCCGGTCACAGTCTGGTTTCGTCCATTGGTCTGGTGGCCAAAGAGTCTCCTGTTCCGATCGGGCCGGAATTCAAGGTGTGCTTCGATGAGCAGAACTACGGGCTGGATCTGCGGACGGCACTGGGCAATTTGGTAAGGCGCATTCCGCTACAAGATTTGAAGATTGTGACCACCGCAATTCTCATCCAGAGGTCAAGTGGCGGCAACCTCGCAGAGGTGCTCGACAAAGCCTCGTCTCTCATCCGGGAGCGCTTCAAACTTAGACGACAGGTCCGGACGCACACTGCGCAGGGCCGGCTGACGGGTTGGATTTTGTCCTTTCTGCCCGTAGTCCTCGGGCTCGCTCTGTACCTGGTTAATCCGGGCACGATGAGTCTTCTATGGCACCGTGATCTCGGAATCAAGCTTCTTTATGCAGCTGGCGTGATGACACTCGCCGGCGCACTTGTGATCCGCAAGATCGTCAACATGGAGGTGTGAGGTTCTTATGGGAATTGCAGCCTTTGCGTTCTTGGCCATCTTCATCCTCATCACCAGTGGAGGCTTGTTGCTCTTCTATCGAGAAGCCATGGTCGAACGCCTCACAGATCTGGTCACCCCGCACCGGACCAAGG
>JAOAPP010000749.1 GCA_025462985.1 Bryobacterales bacterium
CGGCTTGAGGACCAAATTCAAAACGACGAAGCACTCGCCCCAGTCCCACGTAGTGAGCAACTTCTCGATCACTTCGCGCAAAGGTTGCCACAACGGGTCATGTTGCCAACGGGCTCTACTGTCCTCAGCGAACCAAGGAAACGTGATTTGCAGTTGACGGACGCGGTAGGCAAGGCGTTCCACGCGCCGGACTTCGTCTGCCGCTTGCAACGCGCCGGTGATCGTCAGGCGCCCGCTTGGGGCCATCTGGCCGAAGTACGCCGCAATCATCGCAAGACCGTGGCCAGGATACCGGAATGGTGCAACCATCCGCGAAAGAATGCGCAACCAGTGCTCAGGAAGCTCGGCATCATAACCCGTCGCTTCGATTTCCTCCAGGAGGCCATCAACGAACATCTCTTTCTCCATCTGCAGTTCGGTATACCGGGTATACGTGGTCTCCCGAGGATCGTGGAACTTCTCCCAAGAAGTACATCTGAGCGGAGAGCCCTCCTGGTGTTGCGTATACCAGTCCTTCAAAGGTACGTCGAGTTCGAAGCGCTTTCCGGTGAAACCCTCGCCTGTGTAACAGAGCAGCTTAGAGGTTACTATTTCGTACTCGCTGGGCATCCTCCTATGTCGCATGAGGTGCCAATAGGTCTTCTGCTGAGCCATAAAGCCTATTGCTTATTGCTGTCGGGCATCCGTTTGAACTGCCAGACTGCCTCGTCTCCAGTAAGTTTGAGCGTCCCTTTGAATGCCGACATCACTGTTTCCAACTCGCCGGGGAAACGAACGGATCGCCCCACATGTTTTTCGATCGCGCTGCGCGTCACGACACAGCGATGCGGAACCAAGACGCGCAGATACCCACCTCGATCGATTACTTCTACGTCTCTATTGAGATCGCGGATGGCGGCAACTATGGCTTCACTCAGCACACCTACTTGAAGAACAGGGCCGACATGGTCGTAGACCTTGGCTTGCTCTTGACTCATCTCTCACACCATTTCACGGGCTTGTCATCGCTGCTGCAAGCTGCGACCAACTCCACCAAAATGTCGCCATTTTCGATCCGTACTGAAAATTCTTCCAAACAGGCCGTCACGGGGTTGATCCCGCTCCCCGTAAGAGCATCGAACTGCCATTGATGAGTGGCGCAGGTGAGAATGCGACCCTGCAATGATCCTTGACTCAACCGGGTCCGCATATGTGGGCAAGCGTCGGCGTAGGCGTGGACCATGTCGTCGATATTGACCAGCAGGATGTATTGTCCCTCGACTGACACCGCCGTCATCTCACCGCTCCACAGGTCATCGAGGCTAGCGACCTTCTGAAATGCCACGTGGCCGTTCCTCCCTTACGTCAAATCGGTCCAGAGCTGCCAACCCTGCCTGACTTAGAGTGATACTGGGATCGAGCAGGCGGTTCCGATAGACCAACTCCACTCTTTCGGCAGGAGTGACACGGATACTGGCCGCCTCCTGTAGCTTTTGCGCCAGGGATCCCACAGTCTCCTGCTCATCCGCCACGATGAGCAGGCCTATTGAGTCGCCCTCGCGAAATCCGTACAAAGGCAGCGGCATAGCTCGAACTTGTTCCCGGTTAGTGCCCGTGACTGCGAGCCTTTGAAAGCCAGTCGTACTTGCCGCCGCAGACATCTTTTCCCCAGGTCTCCGGCGTCAATCGAAAATATGCGGTGAGCAAATCCGGCAAGCTCGCCGGGGCTTCGCCTGTCAACACGCGCTTCACAAGGTCTTTGTGACTCGCGTATCGCTCGGGCTCTTTCATAAAGATCCACCGGCAGGGCTCCGAGCAAAATATGTAGTTCCGGTCCTCGAACGCCAAGGTGTTGGCTGTATTGTTTCTCGGTGTGCCCGCGCTCAACGGCAGTTGACAAAGATCACAAAACGTCGGCATCGCCTGGCCGTGTACAGACATTTCGCTGTTGGGTCCCGGCCCTGCGGCACGCCACTGATCGCTGACCCGTTCCCATATTGCGTCCATGTCGTCCCAATACTTGGGATATTTCCGCCGCAACCATTGCCGATCGGTCGGACTCGGCATCACAAAGTTGAACCACAATGTGGCACGGTAAGTGTACGCGCTAGCGTAGATCATGTGATGATAGATCTCGAGTTCATCCAGAAAAAGATCCCAATACCATGGTTTCTTGAGACCGAACTCGTCAAGCGTCCGTAAGTACTGATCGACGATCCATTCCTCCATGAACTCCTTGAAAGAAGTAGGGCGCTGGTCTGGAGCCGTAAAATAATCCATTGTGACGCCGGTGAGAATTGAAAAGATGTGCCAGTTCCGCCAAAACCATTTATCGACCAGATACTGGGCATGCTCCGCGTCATGTTTCATCACCTCTGCCAGAACGGGATGGCCGATCTGCGCATGCCGCGCCTCGTCGGTCTGAATACTGGTCACCATTTTTTCAAACAAGTGATCACCGGCCTCGTGGGCAAGCGACGCGAGGCCCACAAACTGAAGATTAGTGAACGCGGTCTCCAAGATGAAGTTGGTGGCGATGTGGAACTCGATCGCGTTTTGGCCAAGCGTCAACTCATCAAAGAAGTGCCGGGCCGCGATCGCAAACCAGTTGTTGGTGTGATAAAACTTATGAGTCCAATCGAATTGAGCGTCCCAGCGAACCAGTTCGTGAAGCAACAGCAGGGGAATTTGCGTGTGCCGGAATTCGTCCAGCGCGCCAAAGACTGCCATGGTTCTCCAGGCGCTGTCCCGGCCGAAGCGCGCCCCTCTCAAGTTCCCGACGACACCGGTAAACTCGGCGAGCGGCAACGCTGCCGCGTGAATCTTCAGGCCGTTGATCCAGGGCGTATTCAATTTCTGGATGTCCTCTAGCCGACCGACGGCATCGCGCACAGCGTAAACCGCCATATCTTTATCGTGCTGGTTCTCTACATATTCGCGGTACGAAGTTTTGAACGCCTCTTCCCAGTCCTGCCAGTCGGAGTGTGGCAGCCAAGGCGTTCCGCTGATTATTTTGGGAAAAACTTCGTCTTCTCGTACATAGGAGTACTCCCAGTCCAGCTTCCGCGCGAGGTGCAGCCACTCTTCTCTTTTTAGCAAGTGAACCTCAAAGACATTTTCCCTCGTCAGTGTTCCTTGCACAAGCGCGCTTGGGATCGCTTCCGTGTGCTACGACGCGAAGCACGTCGACTGCATGTACGACCAGTGGTATGAGACCATTTGGTCGGCTTCTTCCAAGTCACCGAGCGTGCCGGCGACCACATAATCGGAACTTCGAAGGGTGTCGTACAACAGCCGCATTCGCGATTGCTCGTGGCTTGCGCGTGATTTGGATCGGATCTCCGCTTCGCATCATTAGCGCTTTCAGGGCAGTCGAGCAATTCCATACGGCTCAGGACTTCCGAAAGCATACCATCGAGGAGATGCACTTGCGACGGACCTGCGCGCGAGATCAACTGCTCGCGGCTTGATCTGTAAGAATCTAATTAAGGAACGCCCCTTTGTTTCTGCACAGCACTCTTCAGGCCTTGAGAGCTGAGACATCCCATCCGCCGCCAAGCGCCTGAATCAAGAGCACGGCGCCTGACATGCGCCGTCCTAAGATGCTTACGGCCGTAACTTGATCGGTCAGTAATGCGCTTTGTGCTGTGGTTACCGTGAGATAGCTGGTCAGACCACCCTTAAAGAGAGTCATGGAAGTGTCCAGTGCTGCCTGGGCCGCCGTTACTGCCGCACGCTCGACTTCTGCTTCCTGCTCCAGAACTCGCAAAGCTGCTAGATTATCCTCGACCTGCTGGAAACCCGTGAGCACAGTTTGGCGATAATTCGCCACCGCCTGGCTGTGGGCCGCTTTTGCCTGATCGGACACCGCGCGCCGGCGGCCGAAATCAAAGATGGTTGCGACGGCAGACGGCCCGAAAGACCAGACAACGCCGGGACCTTGGAATAAAGTGGTGATGGAACCGCTCTCGAACCCTGCCATTGCCCCCAAATTGATCAGCGGGTAATACGCTGAGGCTGCTATCCCGATTTGAGCATTTGCCGCTGCGACCATCCGCTCCCCAGAGGCAATATCAGGGCGCCTCTCCAGCAGATCTGAAGGCAAACCGGCCGGAATCGGCGGTGGTGGCGTGGTGAGAGGAAGCGGAGGAAGGCTGAAGCTCTCGGGAGGTTTGCCGACCAGCACAGCAGCGGCATGTTCGTATTGTGCGCGGAGTACACCGACATCAATGGCAGCAGCGCGCGTGGTCTCCAACTGAGTTTGCGCCTGCTGCACGGTAAGAATCGAGGCCATACCTTCCTTAAAGAGACTCTCGTTTAGCTCGAGGGCTTGTTGGTACTGAACAACGGTGTCATTCAGAAGCCGCTCCTCGGCATCCAAAGTGCGCGCCTCGAAATAATCCAATGCCAAATCGGCGTGCATGCTGAGATTAACCGTCGCTAAATCCGCGGCACTGGCCTGCGCTTGGTCCCGATATTGTTCCACAGTGCGGCGTATTCGCCCCCAAACGTCCGCCTGATACGACAACTGAACTGGGAATACATAGTCGTTGTAAGTGATACCGCTAAAGATCGTGCTCTTCGGCGGGCGGTTGGGCGGGTTCTCGATTCGTGTGGCAGACGGTGATGTCGTCAACGTCGGATAGTAGTTGGCCCGGTTGTAACGCAGAAGTGCGAGCGCCTGCTGATATTGAGCTGCTGCTGCTTTCAGGTTCTGATTGGAGACATTGACCTGCTGCTCCAAGGTATTCAGCTGCG
>JAOAPP010000755.1 GCA_025462985.1 Bryobacterales bacterium
CCTGCAACTGACCCAGCGGCCGAAGGTCCGGGAGGGCCGAGTAGTTGTCGACGTGTTCCCAGTCGCTGGGCAGGTGGTTCAGCGCGCCGTGTGTATCGGGCACCCGCCGAATTGGGGTGCCCGAGACCGGAGAGGATACCGGAGAGGCTGCCGGGGCCGACGGCAGAGGCGGCAAGACACGGATTGAACTTGGGCTGACTGTGATCTCCGGGAGCTCGCTTTCACGCGCCGGCGGAACCACCGTTGACTCGAACTCGCCGGCAGAAAGCGAGTTGATTTCGAGCGCCTGCGAAAACTCGGAGAATGGCAGGTTGACAGCGCCCTGCAGCACGGGCTGTGTAGCAGCAATTGGCCCGGCATCGAACCGTGGATTGGGCAGCGGTGAGGTCGGCATCACGGGCATGCTGGAAACGGGCCGGGTGGCGGTCAGAGCATCACGGATCTGGTCGCGAACGAAGTCGTGAACGGCGCTGCTATGGCGAAAGCGGACCTCTGTTTTCGACGGATGCACATTGACATCCACTTCCGAGGGGTCGCAGTTTAGAAACAGAAGCGCGAACGGGTACGAGCCCGCGGGCATCAAGTTGTAATAGGCAGCCGAAATGGCGTGCAGCAGTACTTTGTCCCGGATCAAACGGCCGTTGACGAAGAGGAAGATGGAGTTGCGGCTTTGCTTCTGGACGTGAGGTCCGGAAATCAGCCCTTCGAGACAGAATTGCGCGAAGGCTGGTTCGGGCTCCTCCACTGCCGTGTCCCCGTTCCGGAGGTGCGGCGGAACATAGGGTGGCGGAAGAAGCACCTCGAATGTTCGAGGCCCGAAATCGACGAGATCCTGCATCGTCTCGGAACCAAACACCTGAAAGGCGCGGTCCCGAATGGAAGAAACGGGTGTGACGTTGAGCAGTTCCCTGCCCTCGTGAAACAGTTCAAAGCGTTTGTCGATGTGCCCGAGACTGTAGTGTGTCGCAAGAGCCCCGATATGCGCCAGTTCGGTCTGGTCGGTGCGGAGGAACTTCTTGCGCGCTGGCACGTTGAAGAACAGATCGCGCACGCTGATTGTGGTCCCGACGTCACGGACGGTTTCATCGCAGCGGAGAAGTTTGCCGCCGGCAATTTCGACCGCGGTCCCGGTCTGTTCGTCGGCGGATTTGGTTTCGAGCAGCAGGCGGCTGACCGACGCGATGGACGGTAGCGCCTCTCCCCGGAAGCCCAGGGTAGCGATAGAGAGCAGATCTTTGACGTCGCTGAGCTTGCTGGTGGCGTGACGCTCGAAAGCCAGCAGAGCATCATCGCGCAGCATGCCCGAACCGTTGTCCTGGATGCGGATCAGCCGTCGACCGGCGTTCTCCGTATCCAGGCGGATTTCGGTGGCGCCGGCGTCCAGCGAGTTTTCGAGAAGTTCTTTGACAACGGAAGCAGGCCGCTCGACGACCTCGCCCGCCGCAATTTTGTTCGCGACGTTGTCGGAGAGGATTCGGATGCGGCCCATTCCTGATTAGCCGCTCATGGCAGCAAGGAACTCGGCATTGCTCCGCGTTCGGCCGAGCTTATCGAGGAGAAGCTCCATCGACTCGACGGGCGAAAGCGGGTTGAGGACCTTACGCAGGATCCACACGCGATTGAGCTCTTCACGCGGCATGAGCAGTTCTTCTTTGCGGGTTCCGCTGCGGTTGATGTCGATGGCTGGAAATACGCGCTTGTCCACCAGCTTGCGGTCGAGGTGGATTTCCATGTTACCGGTGCCTTTGAATTCTTCAAAGATCACGTCGTCCATACGGCTGCCGGTATCGACGAGCGCGGTGGCCACGATGGTGAGCGAACCGCCTTCTTCGATGTTGCGGGCAGCGCCGAAGAAGCGTTTCGGGCGCTGCAGCGCGTTTGAATCGACACCACCCGAGAGCACCTTGCCCGAGGGCGGCACAACTGTGTTGTAGGCGCGCGCCAGACGGGTGATGGAATCAAGCAGAATGACGACATCGCGCTTGTGTTCGACGAGACGCTTGGCTTTTTCGATGACCATTTCCGCGACCTGCACGTGGCGGGCAGCAGGTTCATCGAAGGTGGAGCTAATGACTTCGCCGCGCACGGAGCGCTGCATGTCGGTCACTTCTTCGGGACGTTCGTCGATGAGAAGAACGATCAGATTCACATCCGGATGGTTGTGCGTGATCGAGTTGGCGAGGCTCTGCAGCAGCATCGTTTTACCGGTGCGAGGCGGAGCAACGATCAACCCGCGCTGACCTTTACCAATAGGGGTCAACAGATCCATGACGCGGCCCGAGAAATTGTCGCGGGCCGTTTCGAGCTTCAGCCGTTCATCGGGATAGAGCGGCGTGAGGTTATCGAAGAAGATCTTGTTGCGCGATTCCTCTGGCGGTTCGAAGTTGATCGCATCGACCTTGATGAGGGCGAAGTAGCGCTCGCCTTCTTTCGGAGGACGGATCTGACCGGAGACGGTGTCGCCGGTGCGTAGATCAAAGCGCCGAATCTGAGACGGCGAGACATACACGTCGTCCGGACCGGGCAGATAGTTGTATTCAGGAGCGCGAAGGAAGCCAAAGCCATCCGGCAGGCATTCGAGAACGCCTTCGGAGAAGATGAGGCCGCTCTTTTCGGCCTGGGTTTGCAGGATCTTGAAAATCAGTTCCTGCTTGCGCAGCCCGGCTGCTCCTTGCACTCCAAGATCCTTGGCGATCTGATTGAGTGCCTGGATGCTCATGTCCTTCAGTTCGACGAGGTCGAGCGTGGTGGTGCCGTTGCGCTGGCCTTGCGCGCCGGTGTTGCCGATGGAGTGGCGTCCGCGGCGCTGTTGTCCTCCGGGACCGCCGCCCTGCTGAGGACCGGCTTGCTGTTGGGCGCCGCCGGCAGGTGCGACCTGCATGGCTGGAGCGCCTTGCGGAACGACACCGGGATCTGCGGCTGCTCTGCTCTCAGTCTGTGGTGGCCTCGCATCAGATTGCGGTGGCTTGGCGTCCGCGCCGGGGGCGGGCCGTGCCTCGGGGCGAGGCGGTTGGCTCGCGGAACTGCGGGCATCGCCGATGGCCGAGTTGGTCTCCGCGCCGTGAACCCTGTTCTCAGCTGCGGGCGGCTTTCCTTCATTGACGACCCGGCGGGCGTTTTCGGCCGCCGTTCGCGGTTCTCCGTGCTTGCCGTTGCCTTTGGCTTCGGCCGCCGCTGTTCTTAGGCGAGTAGCGGTCGGCCTTTCCGTTCTGGCCTCTGCCGGCCGGCTCTCAGTCCCTTCATCGGGCTTGGTTTCGCCCGCTGCAACTGGAACCGCTTCCTCAGGGGTTTCCTGCTGTTGTGGCGTCTCGGTGGGCTTACCTTCGGTGGTGTCCGCGGGGGCTACTGCTTGTTCTTGATCTTCGAGATGATTTGCCAAATTTCCCTCACTCCCCGGCCGTCAACGGCCGAGAATGGCACTGGCTCCCCATCGGGCATTTGCTGCCGGATGGTGGCCAATCCTGCCTTTGATTGGTTGTTACTTTTCAATTTGTCGACCTTGGTGACGATCACCTGGTAGCGACGGTTATGGAACTCGAGCCAGGATTTGAGTTCCAGATCCATGTCCATCCACCCACGCCTGGCATCGATGAGTAGGAACGATAAGGCGAGACTCCGCCGTTCCAGCAAGTAGCTTTCGATCAACGTCCTCCAGCGCGCTTTCTCATCCAGTGAGACCCGCGCGTAGCCATATCCGGGCAGGTCGACAAAGTGAGTCTCGTCGTCGATCCGGAAGAAATTGATTAGCTGGGTACAACCCGGCCGCGCACTGGTGAATGCCAGGCCGGGTTGTCGCACCAGCTTGTTCAGCAGACTGGACTTGCCGACATTACTGCGCCCTAAAAAGGCGATTTCGATTGGCCCACCCTGGGCCTTTTCCGGCGGGAACTGGCTCGGGTCCGCCGCGCTGATGATCAACGAGGGAGCCGAATCCGCCGGCTTCCCGGCGCTGAATTTTTCAGCGTGCGCCGTGCTGGCGCTCGCGCGACGGACCGCTGGCGTTGCTCCAGTTCCTTTCACGATTGCCTGATTCTGCTGAGCGGCTCCTCACCTTGCACACTAGTGTGTGAGGTTATCCTCCGCCCGCCGTTCCACCAGATCCGCTGCCGTGGCAGTCGGGGCCAGGGGAAGGGCCACGAGCTCTCGCTCCAACGCAACCTTTAGCACCTCGTCCATCGAAAAGACGAAGTCGAGTTTCATGTCCTTACGGATGTTCTCCGGCACATCGACCAGGTCCTTCTCGTTTTCCCGGGGAAGAACGATTTCGAAGATTCCCTGGCGGTGAGCCGCCAGCAGTTTCTCCTTCAGGCCCCCGATCGGAAGTACCCGGCCGCGCACCGTGATTTCACCAGTCATTGCAATATCGCACCGGACCGGAATACCAGTCAGAGCGCTGCAGATGCTAGTTGCAATCGTGATGCCAGCCGACGGACCGTCCTTCGGGATCGCTCCTTCAGGAACGTGTACGTGAATATCCAGGTGCCGGTAGAAGTCTTTCGGCAAACCGAGGTACTGTGCCCGCGAACGGACATAGCTCATGGCGGCCTGCGCCGATTCCTGCATCACGTCCCCAAGCTTACCGGTGGTGGTCAGTTTGCCCCGACCCTCCATGACAGTTGCTTCCGTAGTGAGAATCGAACCACCGACTTCGGTCCAGGCCAGTCCGGTTGTCGCGCCGATCTCGTTTTGCTTGTCGAGATCCATGTCGCGGAACCGGGCAGGGCCGAGTAGTTCTGTGACGGTCGGCCGATTGACGACCACCTTTTCGATAGCAACCAGGGGAAGCTCTTCCTTTTTGGCCTTTTTTTTGCCCTTCTTCGGAGCCTCTTCGGCCGGAGCGGCTTCTTCCTCAATCACTTCCACCGGCTCACCGGACTCAGGTAACGGCTCTTCCGTGGCAGCCGATTGCGCATCCACTACCTTGCGGGCCACCTTGCGGCAAAGATTACCGATTTCCCGCTCCAGGTTCCGGACACCTGCCTCGCGAGTGTAGGACTGTATCAGCGATTGCAGACCCTCGTCGAGGAACTCGACTTGCTCGTCCGTGACACCGGTGTCTTTCTTCTGCTTCGTGACCAGAAACTGTTTCGCAATTTGCAGCTTTTCCAGTTCCGTGTAGCCGGACAGCCGGATCACTTCCATCCGATCCTGCAAGGCAGGCGGTATGGTGTGAAGCACGTTGGCAGTCGCGATGAAGAAGACCTGACTGAGGTCGTACTCCACATCGAGATAGTGATCGGCGAAGGCGAAATTCTGTTCCGGATCGAGAACTTCAAGCAGCGCCGCCGAAGGGTCGCCGCGGAAGTCCATCGACATTTTGTCGATTTCGTCCAGCATGATGACGGGATTCTTGGTGCCCGCCTTCTTCATCATCTGGATAAGCTGGCCAGGGAGCGCTCCGATATAAGTGCGCCGGTGGCCGCGGATTTCAGCTTCATCGCGAACGCCGCCCAAGGAGAGGCGGACGAACTTACGACCGGTAGCCTTGGCGATCGACATGCCAAGCGAGGTTTTACCAACGCCGGGAGGTCCGACGAAGCACAGAATCGAACCCTTCGGATTCTGCACCAGGCGGCGCACCGACAGGAACTCGAGGATGCGCTCTTTTATCTTTTCAAGACCGTAGTGATCGCTTTCGAGAATCTGGCGGGCGTAGCGGAGATCGCGGATCTCCTTCGTCTTCTTCTTCCATGGCACAGCGAGCAGCCAGTCGAGATAATTGCGGGAGACGGTGGATTCGGCAGACATCGGCGGCATGGCTTCCAGACGTTTCAACTCGGCCATAGCCTTGTCGAAAGCATCCTTTGTCATTCCGGCGGCTTCGATCTTCTTCTTCAGCTCGTCGTATTCGCTTTTTTCCCCGCGGCCCAGCTCTTTCTGGATCGCTTTGATCTTCTCGTTGAGGTAGTACTCTTTTTGCGCGCGCTCCATCTGGCGCTTCACACGGCCCTGGATGGTGCGGTCTACGTTCAACTTCTCGATTTCGATGTCGAGAAGTTCCGCTACGCGGGTGAGCCGGTCAATCGGCTCGAAAATTTCGAGCAGTTCCTGCTTCTCTTCGATGGTGAGCTGCAGATTCGCGCCTACCGTGTCGGCCAGCTTGCCAGGATCGTCCACGCGAATGGCGGCGATCATGGTTTCATAATTCAGGTTCTGGCTGAGTTTGACGTACTGCTCAAACAGGTTAGTGACACGGCTGGTCAGGGCGTCCAAATGGCTGCCCTGTTCGACCTTGAAGCTGGTCGTCTTCACAACGGCGCGGAAGTAACCCTCTTCTTCACTGACGGAAATGATCTTTCCGCGCTCAACGCCTTCGACCAGGACTTTGATGTTCCCGTCGGGCTGCTTCAAACTTTGAACAATGTTTGCTACGGTTCCGACCGAGTAGATTTCGTCGGGCCGCGGCTCGTCGATAGACGCATCGTGCTGGGTGGCCAAAAAGATTTTCTTGTCCCCGAGCAGCGCTTCTTCGAGCGCACGGACACTGGACTCCCGTCCGACTACGAACGGGGTCATCATGAAGGGGAATATGACGACGTCCCGAATGGGCATCATCGGCAACCGTTTGGTATCCGTTTTGTCTTTCGTCGTAACCATTTTCACTTTCTGAGCGGATTGTCCCACGGACCTGTGGGAGAAGGCGATCGGCGGAATTAGAGCAAGTGCAGGACCACCTGCTTTGGAGGCAAAGGCGGCTTGCTAACCCGCCTTTTCGAGCACGGCCATGTTGATCTTCTGCGTCAGGACCATCTCCTTGGTCACCACGAATTCGCGGACCTTCTTAAACGTGGGGAGATAGTACATGAGGTCAAGCATCAGATCTTCAAGGATCATTCGCAGACCGCGGGCGCCGACTTTTCGCTCCATTGCCAGTTGAGCAACGGCATCCAAGGCGTCATCGCTAAATTTCAGTCTAACATTTTCATACTCGAATAGCTTTTGGTATTGCCGGATGATGGCATTCTTCGGCTTGGTCAGGATCTGAACCAAAGCCTCCCGCGAAAGATCTTCGAGTATGGCGGTCACCGGCATGCGGCCGATGAACTCGGGTATGAACCCGTATTTTATTAGGTCAACCGGCTGGCACTGGAGCAGCAGATCGACGTCCCGGCGGACATTGTTTGCCCCCCGACGGGATGCATCCTTCTCGTCAGGCGCTACAAAGCCGATCGACTTTGTACCAGCCCGGCGGGCAATGACCTTTTCGAGACCGACAAATGCGCCGCCGCAGATGAACAGGATATTCGTCGTATCCACCGGCGTAAACTCCTGGTGCGGATGCTTCCGGCCACCCTGCGGAGGAACATTGGCGACAGTTCCTTCGAGGATTTTTAGGAGGGCCTGCTGGACACCCTCCCCCGAAACGTCTCGGGTGATTGAGGGGTTCTCATCCTTGCGACCGATCTTATCAATCTCGTCAATATAGATGATTCCAGTTTGTGCGCGCTGCACGTCCCAATCGGCGTTTTGCAAGAGACGGAGAATAATGTTCTCCACATCTTCGCCGACATACCCCGCCTCGGTTAAGGTGGTGGCATCCACGATGGCGAACGGCACTTCCAGGATTCTCGCCAGCGTTTGGGCCAGCAAAGTCTTCCCTGTACCGGTTGGGCCAATCAGAAGAATATTCGATTTGGACAGCTCGACTTCATTGCCGCGCTGCTTGTTCATCTGGATCCGCTTGTAGTGGTTGTAGACCGCCACGGCAAGCTTCTTTTTGGTGGCATCCTGACCAATGACGTACTGGTCGAGATATTCCTTAAGCTCCAGGGGACGGGGCAATTTGCCCGGCGTTCCATAACTTTGCTCGTGCCGGTCATCTTCAATGATCGAATTACAGACAGCAATGCATTCGTCACAGATATAAGCTCGAGGATAATCGCTCGGGGATGAGATGAGTTTGCCAACTACATCCTGGCTTTTGTGGCAGAAAGAACAGCGGAGGGAATCGTCAGATCCGGCGCGCTTCAAGATGATGCTCCTAGAAGATGAAAGATCAAGAGATCCCTTGCCCTGATCAGATTGATGGACAACCCCAGTATATCAGCACTATTTCGATAACAGGACAGGGATTTCGAAGAAAAAGACCTACTCCGTCAGGGGTTGCTTGCTGGCCTGATCGAACAGGAACTGCAGGGTCTTCTCGGTTTGGATGTGGCCGGCGATACGTCCCAGGGTGCCGTCCTTGTCCAGCCGAGCACGGGTAACGGCAACGGCCTCGCGTTGCTGCCGAGCCATGCGCTGGACTTCATGATCGACTTCATCGTTGCTGGCCGAGATGCCTTCACCCTCGGCAATTTTCTCCAGAACGAGCGAAGCCCGCACGTTCCGGAGAGCCTTGTCCCGCTGCGCTTCCTTCACCTTCTGCCAATCCAGATTGAGGGTCTTGGGATCGATTCCCTGTCCCGATAATTCACGCAACTGGGCCCGAACCTGGTTCTCGATCTGGCGGTCAATATAGGCTTCCGGCACCGGGAAGCTGTGGCTTTCCACCAGACGGTCGAGGACCTCCTCTTTCGCCGCCTGCTGGCGCACGTGCTGCTTTTCACGGAAGATCGACTTGCGAACCGCTTCTTTGAGTTCGTCCAGGGTCTGATAGTCGCCCAGATCCTTCGCGAATTCGTCATCCAGCTCCGGAAGCTCCCGCTTCCGAAGGGTTTTGGAGTCTATTACGAAACGAACTGTCTTACCGGCCAGGGACTCTTGCCCGTATTCTTCCGGATAAGTGACGTCTACCTCTTTCTTTTCGTCGGGAGAGGCGCCGATTAATGCTTCATTAAAGGCTGGTAGCGTGTCTTCGGCGCCGACGTGGATCTGAACGTCCTGGTCGATGTTCTCGGCCAGCCCCGAAAGCGATTTGAGGTGCACGAGCACGTAGTCGCCGCTTTCGATGGGGCGAGGGTCGAGGTTGACGAATTCGGCCTTGGTTTCCCGCATGGACTCAAGCCGCTTGTCCACTTCTTCGTCGGTAACGGTCGGCTCTTCGTACTTGGCCGGCAATCCCCGGTATTCGCCGAGTTCGAACTCGGGGGCGACTTCGAAATCCGCCTTAAAGCGGATGGGCTCGCCGGGTTCGAATTTGAGGTCGGAGACATCCGGAGTGCCAACGACTTTGAGACCCTGCTCCTCAACCTTGTCGCGGAATGCCTGCGGGAGCAAAACTTCCAGGACTTCGCTGCGGATCTCGCTCTCGAAACGGGACTGGATCAGGCTGACGGGAGCTTTGCCGGGCCGGAACCCGGGAAGCCGGACGCGTCCCTTGATTGAGTTTGTGACCCGCTCTCTCGCTTTCTCCACTTGCTCCACGGGAATCTCGATCTCAAGCGAGCGTTTGCAATCTTCTACTGTCGACACCATTCTTATCTTCCAACTTCTTGAGTGCGGTTTTTGGGGAAAAGCGGGCGGGCAAGCGCCCGCCGCATTTATACTGACGCGGTTAGCGCGTCGCCGCTGCCGTGAGCTGGGCCGCTTCCCGCAGGGCTTCGGCCTTGTCGGTCAGTTCCCAGGTGAAGCCGTCACCGGTACGACCGAAGTGCCCGAAGGCCGCGGTTTTGCGGTACACCGGGCGGCGCAAATTGAGGTGCTTGATCATGCCGGCAGGAGTCAGAAGGAAATTGTCGCGGACGAGACCGGCGAGCTGATCATCCTCTACCTTGCCGGTTCCAAAGGTGTTCACCATGATCGAGACCGGCTCGGCCACGCCGATGGCATAGGCAAGCTGGACTTCGGCGCGGGTGGCGAGACCGGAGGCCACGACATTCTTAGCCACATAGCGGGCCATATAGCAAGCCGAGCGATCGACCTTCGTCGGATCCTTTCCGGAGAAGGCGCCGCCGCCATGACGGCCCATGCCGCCGTAGGTATCCACAATGATTTTGCGCCCGGTTAGACCGGTGTCGCCGTGAGGTCCGCCAATGACAAACCGGCCGGTGGGGTTGATGTGGTACTTGGTCTGCGAATCGACCATCCCGCCAGGAACGACCGAATCGATCAGCCGCTTGACATCGGCTCGAATCTGCTCTGTGCTGACATCGTCGTCATGCTGGGTGGAGATGACCACGGCATCAACCCGCTTGGGCTGGCCGTTCACGTACTCCACGCTCACCTGGCTTTTCCCGTCTGGCCGCAGATAGGACAAGTCCTGCGAGCGGCGGGCTTCGCTCAGCCGGTGAACAAGCTGGTGCGCCAGCATGATTGGCAGCGGCATCAGCTCCTTCGTCTCGTCGCAGGCATAGCCGAACATAAGACCCTGGTCGCCTGCGCCGCCGGTATCGACACCCATGGCGATATCGGGCGACTGGGACTGAATCATATTGACAACCGCGCAGGTCTTCGAATCGAAGCCAAAGGCGGCGTCCGTATAACCGATATCGTGGATCACGCCCCGGACGAGTTTGGGAACGTCGACGTAGGTCTTGGTGGTAATTTCACCCGCGACGACGCAGATGCCGGTGGTGACCATCGTTTCACAGGCCACGCGGCCGGTCGGGTCATCGGCAAGCACTGCATCGAGTACAGCGTCGGAGACCTGGTCGGCCACTTTATCGGGGTGACCTTCGGTCACTGATTCAGACGTAAATATGTATTTCGTTGACAACGATGGAGGTCCTTTCTGGGAACGGTTGACTGATCGCAGGAAGACAGAACCCGCCGAGGAGTGCCAGGATTCGTCAGGTTCGCAGACAGATCAACAGTAATTGTAACAAGCGCATGAGGGAATCGAGAGCCCTTCAGCACGCTCGGTTCGACTCGGCGGTGTGCTCTTTAAGAGGCGGTGGTCCGAAGACCCCACCGAAAAAGCGGTTGAGGTTCTCCACGGTGGCAAAGCTGCGAGGCAGCATCCGGTCGATATAGAGGGTTCCGGCCAGGTGATCGATCTCATGCTGGAGAATGCGGGCGTACCAGCCGGAGGCTTTGATGACTCGCGGCTCACCATTTTGATCCAGGCAGTCCACGACCACGTTCCGCCTGCGGGGAACGAGTGCTAAATGTCCTGGGAGACTGAGGCAGCCTTCGTAGAATCGGACCTCCTCCTCGCCTTCATCCGGTCGAATCTTGGGATTGACAATGACGTGAAACGGCACGGGGCAGCGTTCCCGTTCCGCAAGCGCCTCGCGGGGAGCCTTTTCCGTGTACTCCGGCTTATCCTCAATGACAGCCAATTGCAGAGGTAGGCCGATCTGCGGAGCGGCCAAACCAACACCGGGTGCATCATACATCGTTTCGCGCATGGCCTCGATCAGCTGTTGAATTTCGGAGCTTCGAATCTCGGCGACACTCAATGGGCGAGCTTCCTGCCGCAAGACCGGCTCTCCGACATGCACGACTTTGAATATTTTCCGCAATGTGCAGTTCCTACGGATATGATCTCGCATTGCTTCCGATAGCCGGACCTGCCTAGCCCGGATATCTCGCCAGAGTGATTCCAGCGCAAAGGTGGAGAGCGGAGCGATCAGTTGGTTGGCGAGAACAGAGTCGCGGCACAGCAGAGCGGTTTTCGGGCAAGCTCTGCCCTCACACTGTTGGATTCGGGCCAGAGATTGTCAAAGAACGCTGTTACCAGTTATTCAGGAACGCAGGTGAGAGTAAGCAGGTTCGAACGCTCGCCAGTGCGGATAACTGCTCGCGATCGACACCCAGACGTTGCGGGCGGTAATTCGCACCTGAGCGCCGATGCGGAGCAGGTGCAAACGGATGGTCTGGCATTGTGACCGCGCCCGGGCATTGCCGAAAAGAGCCAGTCGGCGGAAGGCGGCCATCAGCAGGTAAGCGGCCGCCGACAGATACAAACGCAATTGGTTGGTGCGTAGCGTAGCGGCGCTGACTCGGCCCGCAAACAGTGAATACTGTTCCTTGATGCGGCTTTCCATGTCGCCACGAGCGCAGTAGAGGTCTTCGTAACACTTCTGCGCTGGCCAGTGAGTACTCGCCAATGACGTGACCACGTAGCGCGGATTCTGTTTGCCTTCGATCTGTTCGGCCTTGGCCGCCACCCGGCGTGGCCGGCTCCAACCGTCATGGATCTCGTAAGCGAACTCGGCAAACAGTCGGGCTACCTGGCCAGTACGCTGATACAGTGCGACGGCTTCTTGCATCTGCGGCTCGATGATCCGCCGCAAACGCTCGTTCCGGGCAAAGCCGAAGACGTATTCGATCCGGCTTCGCACCAGGACAGCAACGGGCGCGGCAGAAGTCAGAGTCGGCACGCAGAATGATCCTGGTGTTCGGCCACGCGTGCCGGATGTGCTGGACAATGCGCTCGATCTGCTCGAGCGAGCCCGCGCTGGTGTACAGCGGCAGGTAGCAGTAGTTGTAAAAACCATAAAAGAAGCGCTGCTCCTGCTGCCCGTGAAGCGGTAGATCGGTGGCGTCCCAATCGATCACGATCTCCTGAGGCGTTTCGGCGTGTGTTTCCAGAAAGATCTGCACCAACAACTCGTCTATGGCCGCCGCGTCGTAGGTCCGTAGGTGTCGATTGTCAGGGTGGCTTAAGCGCTGGAATGATGCATCTTCGGGAGGCTGAAATGCCCTGTCAGCGGATCTGAATCATCCCGCAACCGGCCGTTGCAGCATTTTGAAAATCTATCGCCCCGACGACGAGGCTGCCGGAAAAGTGGAACCCAGAATCAGGGCTCCACTTCCCAGCGCCCGGACCTCCTCATACTGGAGAAGAAGGCCTAAGCTCGTCACCAGAGGCGACGTAGACCGGTCCGAGGATTTAAGTCGTATACAGAATGCTCAGGAACAGCCACTCGTACCGCCGCAATAATTAATAATGATAGATTCTCTGGAAGTCCTTCAATTCACGTGCGATCACACGCGGCATATATGCCGACGCTTATTCCGTATGTGCCCAACGCGGCATATGAACGGCTCGATCCAGAGATGCCGGCACGGCGCTACTCTCCGAATAGCCGACTAACGGCCATGTGAATGCGCACTGGAGTGAGGCCCGTTCATTACTGACCGGGAACTTAGACGAAAGCCTTCTAGATTCTTGCCGGATCGCAGACCGTGTTGACTTGGGCTCCCGCATCTTCATAACATAAGCCTCGAGGGCGAAGTTCCATTGAGATGGTCGGGCGAACTGTCTCGCATTACCGCGTTTTGGAAAGGTTAGGCGCCGGTGGGATGGGCGTCGTGTATAAAGCGATCGACGTTCGCCTGGGCCGCTCCGTCGCGTTGAAATTTCTTCCGGAAGATCTCGCCCGGTATCCACACGCTCTGATGCGTTTCGAACGCGAAGCGCAGGCGGCATCTGCCCTCAATCATCCGAATATTTGCACTATCTACGACATTGGTGAGGACAGGGGTGAGGCCTTCATCGTTATGGAACTGTTGGAGGGACAGACTCTAAAGGAGCGCATTGCGTACGGGCGACCAAAGCCCGGCGATTTACTTGAACTCGCCATTCAGATCACAGGTGCTCTGGAAGCAGCGCACAGGAGAGGGATAGTACACCGCGACATCAAGCCGGCAAATATCTTCATTACCGATGGCGGCGAGGCAAAGGTTCTGGATTTCGGCTTGGCGAAACTGCCAGGGCATGAGCTTGCGAACCGCGGGTCAGAAGACCGTCTGGAGAACGCTAAGGGCTCATGCATGCCTTCTGACGTCACAACCACAGCGGCGATCCATCCCGGATGCCTTACCGACCCTTGGGCCGTGATTGGCACGGCAGCCTATATGTCTCCTGAACAGGCGAGAGGCGAACCACTGGACGCGCGTACGGACATATTTAGCTGGGGTGCCGTGTTGTATGAAGTGTCAACAGGCCAGCGCGCTTTTTCGGGAGAAACTGTCACCATAGATGCGCTTACCACCCGAAGCTACGTTCCACCTTCGCATGTGAATCCGCAGCTAACCTCAGAGTTCGATGCTGTGATTGCGCGGTGCCTGGAAATGAATCGCACCCGGCGCTATGCCGATGCCGCGGCCTTGCTCGCTGACCTGCAGCGGCTCCGGAGGATACCGAACGTATCGATAATCTCCCGCGCCGCTGAAATCGAAGACTCCATTGCCGTATTCCCCTTTGAAAGCGCGACAGACGAGCACAAGGAATATCTGACCGACGGTATAACGGACGGGATTATCAACAGGCTGGCGCGGTTGAGGCGCTTGCGTGTGGTTCCTCGCACGACCATGTTTCGTTATCGCGACAGAGCTGCC
>JAOAPP010000795.1 GCA_025462985.1 Bryobacterales bacterium
GCTTGGGTGCAGGGCAAGGCAAGCGTCACACGCCGGGATTCAGCATGACACAACCGTTCCGGCAAGGCAACAGGTAGCGTTAACTTGGCCGGTAGGCCGATTCGTCCAGCGGCGTTCTTTCTTGAATCCGGATACGGAGGTGTATTGCGTCACTGGGAAGAGACGCGATGCCTGCCATGTCGGCGAAGTTTCGAGATGCTGCCTTATAAGCGCCACGCTGAATCTGGTGTGGTGTGCGCCTCCCGCGACAATTCAAGCAGAGGCGGCGACGCGCAGATCAGGCCGTGGCCTCCAGACGGCTCTGGTTATGGGCAACCTAACGAGCGAAGCAAGCGGCTCGTCCTGCGCACAAGCTCAACCATTCAACAGCTTCGCGATTTCGGCCCCGATGAAGTGCATCTCACGATTGCAAGCCTCATGCGTGGGCATACCGCCTTCATCGCCCTCGTGGAACTCGCCGCCGGGATGAACATAGCGGATTATGCCATTCTGGTCGAGTAAGAACGATACGGAAGTGAAGTCGCGGTCCTTTGTGAGCCACCAGCGCTTGAGCGCGGTCCAGTCTCCATCCACGGCGATCGGGAACGTGAACTGCTTCTCGGCAGCCGCTCGGCGCACCTGCTCGAGCGTCCACTTCCCAGCCGGCTTGGGATGGAAGATGCCAATCACTTGCAAGCCGCGCGAACCATACTTTCGTTCCAGACTGAGCAGTGAGGGTGCGGTGGCGGTGCAGTAGGGACAACCTTCCGTCCACCAGCGCAGCAGAGCAACCTTGCCTCGAAGATCTCCGATGTCGATAGGCTTCGAGTTGAGCCAGTCCTTCAACGCAAGCGGCGACGCCGGCTTGCCGATCAATTCCCGTCCTTCAGTCTGCGTGAAACCGCCGATGCCGTGGGCTGCGGCTATTGAAAGCAGCGGGACGGCGAATTCCCTGCGTGTCATGTCTGTCCTTCCTCGAACGTATCACTTTGTGGACCTGCTAGTTTTCGGAGTCGCTGGCCTGCGATGCCCTTCAGATAGCTCCGAAGCGGCCGGATTGCCAGCGGGTGCCGGAGATCGGGCGCGATTTCGAGCAGCGGCTCGAGAACGAATCGCCGCTCCAGCATGCGGGGGTGAGGAACGGTCAGCTGTGGAGTCTCAATGACGTTGTCACCGTAGAGCAGCAGGTCCAGATCAATGAGGCGAGGTCCTTTAGGACGGCCTCCGCGTGTGCGACCGCCCTCGTGTTCGATTCGCTGCAGGATAGCAAGAAGCTGCAGCGGGAAATAGCTGGTTTCGCCGACTGCCACGAGATTGAGGAACCAGGGCTGGTCGCGGACATCCTGTGGTTCGGTTTGGTAAAACGAAGAGCGCCCGATGATATGAACGTGTTCGCCTTCGAGGCGAGCCAAAGCTTCGTTTAAATTTCGCTGGCGGTGGCCGAGGTTCGATCCCAGCGAGAGATAGATCGTCTTCAGCGAGACTCAAGCCTCCTGCCGATCATATCGCCGAACAGCCAAGCGGAAAGCAGTATGCCGAAGTGCCAGACCACGATATGAGGAACGCTGAGCAAGGGACAGTGCAAGGCCAGAACGGCGACGCCTGCAAGCGCCGCCAGAAACCCTGTTACGCGGGCGGCCGATCTCGGGAAGGCCAGGAAGCCTTTTCGCAGAAAGAGAGAGAGGAGAAACGCGGCGGCAATCGCCGAGATGGAGCCAAGCGAAAAACATCGCAGTCCAATGGGAACGAAGCGCCTGGCATCATAGCTGTGAAAAAGCGCAACACAGGTAAGCGGGAGGGCGAGGGCGGTGCCAATCATCCAGGTTTGCGCTCCGGACCTCCATTTGCTCCCCGGGGCCATCTCGCCGACGACCACGGCAGCGCCAGCCAGTGCACTGAGGAAGATGAGGCTGAAGTAGACAGCCATCTGCTGCGCCGTCAGTGCATGCAGCGCCTTCATGTGCACGGCATAGCCCACCGCCGCGGCAAACATCAAAAACACGGTCGTGACGAATGCTATCAGCACCCGGTCCGAGGAAAGAGGCGTTACGGGTGCGGCCCCGGCAACCAGTTGATTACGGATAATGGACAACCGCTCGTGATCGAGGGGCTCAAAGTTCTCCAGCGGGCCCATAAGAGACCGACAGGAAGAACAGCCGGCGGCGTGCTCCAGTGCGGCGGGATTGAGCGCGCCGCCTCGGGCGAGCTGAATCGTGATGTCGTCGCAATTCATATCAGTGGGGCAACAATTTGCGCAGGGTTTCGTATGCGCGATGTGCTTTTTGCTTTACGGCGCCTACTGTGCTTCCCGTCGCACGGGCCACTTCTTCCAGCGTAAGACCTGACACTTTCATAAGCAGCAATACTTCACGCTGTGACTCGGGTAAACCGTTCAGCAGTTCGGGTACCTCCTTTCCCGACGCCGGCTGCTTTGACGAGACAGTCGCTCCCGCCATTGCGTTTTCATTCTTTAATTCGTGCTGGACGACTCGCCTTGTGCGGCGATACGCATCGATCCGGACACGGTGCGCGATGGTGTAAATCCAGGGCAGAAGCGGCTCGCCTGGACGGTACGTGGCCCTGGCGTTGTGAATACGAAGCCAAAGATCCTGCAGAAGATCCTGGGCGTCCGAACGGCTTCGCACCTGAGCCAGAAAAAACTGAAACATCTGTGGACTCAGGGTATCCACGATCTCCCCTGCCGCTTCGCCATCGCCGTTCTGGTAGCGGATCATGAGCAACTGCAACCGATCGGCATCAGGCCGAAGGGGCCTTACCATTGGGGCGCCTACGGACACGAGCTAAAGATCCTTTCGAACATAGGAGGGAAAAAGTTACGTTCGCGGAGCAATGATGTCGCGGTGAGCCGAAAGCTTCGCTGATTTTACCAGCCGGCGAGTCAGATGAGAGCGAAGGATATAGTGTTCCAAGTGAAGCAAGCTCAAAGTGGCAGTCTGCGTTGGTTATTGGTGTTTTGGATGTTCCTGATTAGCTCGGTTGCGTACCTGGACCGGGTGAATATCTCGATCGCGGGTCCGGCGATCGCGCGCGAATTTCATATAGACAATGTGCAGCTGGGCTGGGTTCTCAGTGCGTTTCTGGTGGGCTATGCGCTATTTCAAACGCCCGGTGGGGCGTTGGCAGACAGGGCTGGACCGCGCCGCATCATCGCGCTCGGGGTGGTGTGGTGGGCCGTGTTCACCTCGCTCATCACCGTTCTAAGTCCTGGAACAGCGAACCTGCTGATCCTCCTTCTCCTGACGCGGTTCTGCCTGGGAGTCGGCGAAGCGGTGGTTTACCCTTCGTGCAACGCGATGGTGGCGGCCTGGATCCCATCGAGGGAGCGAGGCAAAGCGAATGGAGCGATCTTTGCGGGCGTGGGACTTGGCGGTGCGTTCACGTCGCCGTTCATCAGCTACGTAACAGTGAATTTCGGATGGCGTTCCTGTTTTCTGATCAGCGCAGTGCTGGGACTGGTCGTGGGCGGCATCTGGTATTTGATAGCCAGAGACAAGCCGGAGCAACATCCGAAGATCGGTCAAGGCGAGCTTGAGCTGATCAAAGCGGGCTTGCCCGGCGGAAAAACTGCAAAGGGTCCCAGCCTACCGTGGAGTTACATCCTGACTGAGCCAAACATTCTGGCGGTGACCTTCAGTTATTTCACCTATGGGTACGCGGCTTACATATTCATCAGCTGGTTTTTCATTTACCTCAACACGGTTCGGAAGATGAATGTGAAGCAGAGCGCAGCATATACGGTTCTTCCTTTCCTGGCGATGGCAGTAGGATCGATCGTCGGCGGTTGGATCAGCGATGCGCTCATGAAGCGATATGGAAAACGCGTGGGGAGATGCTACGTCGCGGCGGGAGCCATCGCGCTAGCGGCGGTGTTCATCACCTTTGGATCGCAACTGGAGAGTGCCAGCGCGGCCAGTTTTGTTCTGGCGGGAGGCGCGGGCGCGCTGTACTTGTCCCAGAGCGCATTCTGGACGATCTCAGCCGACTTCGGGAAACAGTCGGCGGGCTCAGTTTCGGGATTCATGAACATGGTGAACCAGTTTGGCGGCGCGCTGACCGCGTCACTGACCCCTTGGATCGCAAAGAACTATGGATGGACGGCTTCGTTCCTAGTAGCGGCGGGCTTGTGTCTGGCAGGCGCTGCGGCGTGGCTGTTCGTGCACCCGGAAAGGGCGGACCAGAAAGTTCCGGCTACCGCTTAGGTTTCGGAGGGGGCTTGTCCCGCTCGAAGTGGGCCTCGTGATTCACTTCCCAGAACACGTAACAGTCGGCAATCTCGGCGCGGTGATTGAAG
>JAOAPP010000017.1 GCA_025462985.1 Bryobacterales bacterium
ACTCCGACTGGAACTCACCAAGCTGCACGAATCTGGCCCATTCTCCAGCCTCCAGGCGCGAGTTTTGCAAGTGGGTCACAAACTTCCAAAACTTCATCAACACAAGCAGCCTCCGCAATTTACCCGGTCTTTGCTGTTCACCTCCAACAACCACCCGCTACACTCGCGATCGCCATGTCGAACTCTCAATCCAACCTCTCCGAAGCAAGACCCGAAGCCAACCGGCGCAACGCCCAAAGAAGCACCGGACCAACCTCGGAAGCAGGTAAAGCCGCCTCCTCCCGCAACGCCGTGAAAACCGCTCTGACCGGTCGAGCCGTCCTCCTCCCGGGCGACGACGCCGACCGCTACCAGGCGCACGTGAATGGCTTCCTGCAGGAACTGACGCCCGTCGGTCATCAGGAAACGCTCCTCACCCAATCTCTTGCCGATATCGCATGGCGTCTGGAGCGCATCGCCAGTCTCGAAATGGCCATCTACGCCGGCGGCCGCGCCCAATTCGAATCACTGTACGAAGAAGACAGTCCGGGTGCTCGCCACGATCTGGTCGAACTCGAAATCTACATCAAATTCGAGCGCCAGCTCCGCAACTTTCAGATCCAGGAAGCTCGTCTCCGTCGCCAGCGCGAGAAAGACAAGAATGAGCTGCGTGTACTTCAATCGGAGCGCCGCAAGAAAGAGCGTGAACAACTCGAGGCCGCTGCCAGGCTCTACCAGCAGGCCAAACAAGAAGGCCGCCCGGTTGACTTAGCCGCCCATGGGTTCGTTTTTGAAATTCATGAGATCGAATTCTTCCTCGACCGAATCCACGCATCTGAATCCGCAGCTCGGACGCCCGGCAAGCACCGCGGACACGAAAGTTTGACCACTAAAGCGGCTTGAACCCGGCCATTGGGTGTCCAGAATCCGATCGCGATATGCTCCAAAAGGGAAGCGTGTATGCCGCCCATGCTAAATCGACGATCGTTCGCTAAAAATATGGCAGGAGCAGCCTCGCTCTGCACCGCATCCACCAAATTTGCTGCCGCTCAGGACCCGTCCTCCGAAAAGGCCATGCCTTTTCAGCTCTCCGTGATGCTCTGGACGGTTTTTCGCAACCTTCCATGGGAGCAGCGTCTGGAAAAGTGCGTCGAAGCCGGTTACAAGAACATCGAGCTGGTCGGCGAATACAGAAAATGGTCCCCGGAAGAGTGGAAGCGCAATGAAGCCAAAACAAAAGAGCTGGGCATCTTCTACGACACCACCGCCGGCCTCAAACACGCCGTCGGAAATCCGAGTGAACGTGACGCCCTGCTCGCCGACGTCAAAAACGAACTCCCGATCATGGAGCGATTGCAGTGCCCGGCCGTCATCGTGATGTCCGGAAACGTGGTGCCCGGCATGCCGCGGACCGTGCAGCACGAAAGCTGCATCGAAGGACTCAAACGCGCGGCCGCCCTGGTCGAAGGGAAACAGATCGCCGGCAAGCCCGTTCGCCTTCTGCTCGAAAACATCGATCCTGAGGAGAACTCCAAGTACTACCTCACCTCGGTTGCTGAAGGCTTCGAGGTCATACGCATGGTCAATCATCCCCAAGTCCAGCTTCTCTACGATTTCTTTCATGAACAGATCGCGGAAGGCAATCTCATCGAGAAGCTCGAAAAGAACATCCAGTACACCGGGCTCGTCCATATCGCCGATGTGCCCGGCCGCAACCAGCCGGGCACTGGCGAGATCAACTACGAGAACATCTTTCGCAAGCTCGCAGAACTTAAATACAACCGGATCGCCGCCATGGAGTTCTACCCGAAGGGCGACGAGGTGGAAGAGCTTCGAAAAGCGAAGGCTCTCGCCATCCACTGCGCTACTGCGTAGCCCGGGTAATCACTACGGCTGTGCTGTCGAAGTCACCCGTCAGCTTCACGTCCAAGCCATGCTCCATCAGGTAAGCACCGCTTACCTCCGTCGTGGGCGCCGTCAGCTTTCGGTCTACCGACTCAAGCCGGTACACGCTCTTACCGTCCAGGCCCCGTAACCGGATCGTCGGCGGAGGCGTGTTGTACTCCTGAGAATGCCGGAATGCGAACAAAACCGCTTTGTCCGCGTTCTTCGAAACATACTCGTTCGCGGTCGTGTCGTTCGTGCGCGGAGAAAGCAGCCGGTACAGGTCGCCCATCTGCACCACCTCGCGAATCTGCTTATCGAGCGCAATCATTTTCGTCGCCAGTTGCTCGTCCTCGGACGTCCACTTGTTCAGGTTCGCCCCGATTCCGAGCGCTCCTTGCATCGCGTCCAGGAACCGGTATTGGAGCGGCGTACTCCGCCCGTTCATGTTCGGAACGTCAGTTACCCAGGCGGACATGAACTTCGCCCCGTAAGCTTCTGAGAACCCTTCCTGAATGCGCAGGCGGTCGAACGCCTCCGTGTTGTCCGAAGCCCAAAACTCGTCCACATACCGCAGCACGCCCAGATCGACACGCCCGCCGCCTCCGGAACATGATTCGATCTCCAGCTTCGGATGCTTCGCCCGCAAACGGGCCAGGATGTCATAAAGGTTGTTCACGTACTTCACCCAGAGCTCCTTCTGCTCCTCCGGCGCGACCTCCGGCCATCCCGGCTCGGCAAACGTCCGATTCATATCCCATTTGAAGTAGCGAATGTTGTTCTCGCTCGCTAGCTTATCCAGCACCGTGAACAGATAATCCCTGACATCATCACGCGCCAGATTCAGCACCAGCTGGTTTCGCAGCTCGCTCCTTGGCCGCCCTTTGAAGTTCATTACCCAGTCCGGATGCTTGCGATACAAGTCGCTGTCCGGGTTCACCATCTCAGGCTCGACCCACAACCCGAAGTCCATGCCGAGGTCGTTCACCCGCTTGATCAGCGGCCCGAGTCCGTTCGGAAACTTCTTCGGATTCACTACCCAGTCGCCCAGTCCGGCAGTATCCGTGTTGCGTTCTCCGAACCACCCGTCATCCATCACGAACAACTCCACACCCAGCTTCGCCGCCTTTTCCGCCAGCGCCTCCTGCCCCGGCTGATTCACGTCGAACGTCGTCGCTTCCCACGAGTTGTACAGCACTGGTCGCAGCCGGGACTGCAATCCGCCCGGCGCGATATACTCCCGCTCCATGTTGTGTAGCAGCCGCGAAGCCCCGCCAAAACCATCGGCCGCAAATCCGGCATAGAAAACCGGAGTCTCCAGGCTCTGCCCCGGCTTCAGCGGATACCCAAAGTCAAAGGTGTTGAACCCGCCGGTAACTCGCACCTGCTTATAAGGAGTCTGTTCAACGCTGATCCGCCAGTTGCCGCTCCACGCCAGCGCGCCGAAGTAAACGCCGCCATGCTCTTCATCCGCGGACCCCGCGTCGATTGCGAACCAGGGATTCAAGTTATGCCCGGTATGGCCGAGCCTGCTCTCCAGCACTTTCATGCCTTCGTGAATCGGCTCCTGATTGATCTGTGTCTCCGCCGCCCATCGCCCGCTCAGATACGTCAGCCGGTATCCATCGCCCGGCGGCATATACCAGGTCGCCGATTGCGCGCGCTCCACCGTAAAGGACTGCTTGGTGCGGTTCGTGATGGTGGCCCAGCGGCTGATGACACCCACATCCGCATACACTCGATAGCGCAACACGGCCTCTACGTCATCGTTGATGTCCTTCAGCGTGATGTCGAGCTCATCGCCCTTCGTGGCCTGCGACTGGTAGTGCAACACCAGGTCGCGATCTCCGTCCGCCCGGGTAATCTTCAGCGCCGGCTCGTAGTAGCGTTTGCCGCCCCAGCCCGGGAACTCCTCGTTCTCCAGCATCTCCCGCGGATCGAATGACGAGATGTCCTTCTTGTTCGTCGCGGCCGGAACATCCTGTGCCCGCCACAGCGGCCCGCCCCAGTACAGGTGCTCCAGCTGTCCATCCGGCCCAACGCCCATCGCATAAGAACTCTGCTGGGTCTTCAGCAGCCACACTTTTCGTCCTTCATCGAAGCTGATCGATTGCGCTGCCATGAGGCAGCTGAAGGTTGCTACTATGGCAACCATAAATCCGAGCCGGCGCATGGTCTCGATTGTAATCTCTGGGCCCAAATAGTGAGTCGGTAGAGAAGAGGACAAATGGAAGTGAAGGAAATCGTCAGGGAAAAGTACGGCGCAGCAGCCCGCCGGGTCAGCGCCAGAGCAGGGAACAGGTGCTGCGGAGCTGCCGGCGCTCCGGATGGCTGCTGTGACCCCATCACCTCGAACCTTTACGATGCCTCGCAATACCGCTCGAAGCTGGCAGCCGCCGGATTTGACTCCATTGATATCGAACCGACGAGGGTTTACGACATCGAGGACGCAAGGGCGTTCCTGTCCGGAGAAGGCATCGATGTGGACCCCATCGCGCCGCAGGTCGAAGGCAAGTTCATGAGCGCCTTCATCCGCGCCGCCAAACCCGCCCTCTGCTGCGGCTCATTCTGCTGTTCTTGACAGACGCTCTAAGCCTGGAGCGTCGGCAGCTCCGGTGCGGTGCGCACGGTCGCGTTCCCCGGCAGTACAACCTCGAACCGGGAACCCGCACCCATCTGGCTCTTCACGTTGATCTCGCCGCCATGCGCCTTCACAATGGCTGCCACGAAGCTAAGTCCGAGCCCGAGGCCCTTCTCCGGATTCGGATCAGGCACCCGGTAAAACCGATTGAAAATATGGGGAATGTGATCTTCTGGAATTCCAACGCCCGAATCTTCAATGATCAGCTTCACGTTCGGCCCGGCACTCTCGGCTGAAGCGTGCACCCATCCGCCGCTCGGCGTGTACTTGATCGCATTCGCAAGTAGGTTCGTCACCAGGCGCTCGATTTGCGTCCGGTCGCATTCGCCAAAAACGGGCTCCTCCGTCTTGATCTGCTCCAGCTTGATGTTCCGCGCTTCCGCGGGAATCTGGAACTGGTCCACCAGATCTTCAAGCAACCCGGTCAGATCCAGGCTGGCCTTATTCGTCGGGATCTGCCCCGATTCGGATTGCGACAGCAGCAGCAGCGCCCGCACCAGATTGGCCAGCCGCTCCACATCCTGCAACGCATTCTCGATCGCTTCCTGCAATTGCTCCTTCGTGGATGAAGTGAACAGCGCGACTTCTAATTGCCCCTGGATCGCCGTCAACGGAGTCCGCAGTTCGTGCGAGACGTCGGTCGAGAACTGCCGGATCTGCTCAAACGACTGCTTCAGGCGCGCGCTCATCTGATTGAAGGAATCGATCAGCCGGTCGAGTTCGTCATCTGCGCCCCGCTTTTGTATCTGCAATCCAAGGTTCGAGCCTGTGATCTCCTGCGCCGCCTTCTCCACCGATTGCAGCGCCTTCAACGCAGCGCCCGCCGAATACCAGCTCACGATCATGCACACCATCAGCGTGATGGGAAGGAAAATGCAGAAGTTCCTGGTAAAGCGCCGGACAACAGCATGATCTTCTGCCAGGCTCCGCCCTTGCGCGATGTACCATTTGCGGCCGCGCTCCCCGTCGACCATGATGCCGCTGATGACCTGGTAGGGAATTCGGTCCCTTCCAACAAAGGTCTTAATGACGGGCTCATGCGTGGCCTGCATCTCGGAAAGCTCGTTCAGGATCGTGTTGCGATCGAATAGTCCCTTCAGTGCCGGATCCGGAGATCCGTCTACTGCGACCCCTTGGTCCGTCGCTTCCACGAATACCGTTTTCAACCGCCCGACGATGGACTCCTCGTCCGTGTCCGACGGATCCACGAACCAGATCGGCTTTCCTTGATCTTCAAAGTGGATGTAGGCGCGCATCGCGCCAAGTTGCTCGCGCAGGGTCTGCTCGCTCTGGTTTTCGAGAATCGTCTGCAGGGTCTTGGTTCCCGCGAATCCGACCACCGCCAGGACAATCATCAGCAGCAACAGGAACGTGCTCGCAAGCCGGAAACGAAGGGTCTTGAAAACCTTACGCAGTCTTCTAAACATCCTGCCTCCCTGCTTACGCCGGAAGAGCTTGCGTGGTCACTGGTTGCGGCATCTCCGGCGCGTCCAGCATATAGCCAATCCCGCGCACCGTGTGAATCATCTTGACCGCGAACTTATCGTCGATCTTACTCCGCAGATGGCGGATATAAACGTCTACTATGTTCGTCAGTCCGTCGTAGTCCATATCCCAGACGTGCTCGACGATCATCGTCCGGCTCAGCGGGCGTCCCCGATTACGCATCATATATTCGAGGATGCTGAACTCTTTCGGCGCCAGCTCGATGTTCTCATTGCTCCGCGTCACCTTGCGCCGAATGCAATCGAGCGCCAGGTCGCCCACCTGCAGCCGCTCCGGAGTCGGTTGTCCCCGCCTGAGCAGCACCCGCGCCCGCGCCAGCAGTTCGACAAATGCAAATGGCTTGACTAGGTAATCGTCGGCGCCGGTTTCCAAGCCCTTCACGCGGTCGTCCACCGAGTCTCTGGCGCTGAGAATCAGCACGGGCGACATCGCCTTGCGGTTCTTGATCTTCTGCAGCACCTGCAGCCCGTCCACGTCCGGAAGGCCAAGATCCAGAATCACCAGGTCGTATTCGGTCGAATGCACCCTGTCGATTGCTTCTTGCCCGGTATGGACAACGTCCACGGCGTATCCTGCACTCTGCAATCCGCGGCAGAGAAAATCTGCAATTCGTTTTTCGTCTTCTACTACCAATAAGCGCATTTGTTATCGGAAACTATGGAATCAGTCTAACGAAGTTCGGGAACAGAGGGAATGCTTCAGTCGCCCGAAGCGCGGCTAGCCTCAGGGACCGCCGGTGCGCCGAAGAAAGATCTAACTGACTTGTAGCGGGTTCGCAGTACCGAGAGGAGCGTCATCAAAGCAATCAGCAGTACGGTGTAGACGGCCACCTGCGCCACGCTCAAGGACTCTTTCCAGAGTCCGAACCAGCGCCCATAGACTAGCTCAATGTGCACCCAATACACCAGCAGGGACGTGGTGCCCAACTGACGGAACAGACTCCAGCGTTGTGCCGAAGCCAGATTGACCCAGAGATAAGCGAGCGCCAGCAGGCAGAGCACGAAGCCCAGCTTGATAGTGATCAGTCCAGGGCTATCCAGCCAGAAGTCGACCTTCGGGTAAATCGAATAAGGAAGGCTGGAGAGATGATGGGCAAACGCCGCCAGCGCCATGCCGATAGCCATCATCCAAAGCATCGTCCTCTGCATGTCTTCGTGCTTCACAACCCGCAGAATGCCGCCGACCACCATACCGAATGCCAGAAATGAGGCCCAGGGGAAGAAGCCGAAATAATTGAGATCCGGAAACACGTAGGCGCGCACGAGCCACGGAATCGAGGCCGTATTGATCATCGTCACCACCGGCGCGAGTCCCGCAATGAGCACACCGAGAACCGTGCACAAACGGATCCGCTCGCGCGTCGTGAAGACCGCCATGGGCGCAAAAACCAGCATGGCCAGCCCCATGCAATTCAAAATGTCGACTCTTGCGATCTCGTTGAACGGGCTGGTCGGGTATCCGAAAACGTAGAGCTGGATTCGGAAGAGAAAAGCAATAACGAACAGGTAACGCGAGCGCTTCACCGCTGCCCAGATCTTCTTTCCGGCGCTCACATTCTGTTTGTCCTGGCTGTCCATTAGAAACGCGAACGTGATACCCGTCAGGAACAGGAACATCGCAGGGGGAAGTCCACCGACGAACTGCGACAGCATGTACGGACCCTTGTCGCGCAGATCGGTCCGGGTAAACGAGTTGAACGTATGCCCCTGCAGCATAATGACGGCGGCCAGGCCTCTCACCCAGTCGATAAAGGCCAGCCGTCCCGAATTACTTTGGGGCTTATTGTGCATCTTTTCTGCTGGCTTCGTCCCAGGTATCCAGTGAGTTATCTCTCACTGGCGCTGCTTCTTAGCGTCTTTGGGCACCTTCAGTTCCAAAGTGCCGTTGATAATCGGATTAAGGCGAATATCAGAGTAAGTGATCTTGCGATAATTGCCGGACGGTTCATAGAACATTTGCTGTATCGGATTGTAACCATTGTCCTGAATCCACAGCTCGACTATTGTGAGACGTTCGAGAAAACCGGGATCGTCCGG
>JAOAPP010000025.1 GCA_025462985.1 Bryobacterales bacterium
AATGATTGGCTCGTCGTCGACGCCCAAAATGCGCAATTTCTTTTTCACCGGGATAGTTCGTTTGGCACTAATACACCACGGAGCAGAGCAAGGAGTGGACCTAGTATTCGAAAAGCTGCCGCAGCGCGGGGTGAAGGAGCGGCCGGGCTTTCAAAGCTGAAAGCTGAAAGGAAGAGAGGAACCAGTCGCGCGAGCATCGAATGGAACAGTGAGAGAAGAATTTCGGGAAAAGCTGGGAATAGAAGCAAACGTTGAACCCGGGCGTCCAACGCCCAACGTCCAACGTCCAATGGGGGACGGAAGAGGAGGGCGGGGGATCAGCGTTGGAATGGCAGCGGGTTTGGTCGCTCTACAACGTACACGAGGTGCTCCCGCAATCAGGGAACCACCGCACGACCGCATCTTCAAGGAGCAAGGTTAAGTTCCAAAATCTACCACCGAAAGGCTTCGGTGTTGTCCCGCGAGGTGCGAGCATCCCAGCTTCCAGATCCAATCGAGCGTGTGACGACTTTTTCACCACTTGACTGCTTTAAGCGATCAAGTGGTGGCGGCCGCTACCGGGTCACGCACCAGGCCGGGCCACGGCGGTGGCGGTGGTCGAAATGCGCATGATGTTCGCCGGCATGGTCATAGCCTCGCGGCCGAACTGGGAGAGGGCGAAGAGACCGCTAATAATAAGTAGCGTGTAGACCAGGGTCTCCAATCTGCCGCGCTGCTTTTCTTCTGAACGAATGATTAACGCGTAGGTAGATTCGAATACTTCGGGTTCGGTCGAGATTGCATTCATTGTTGGGGCTCCATCTGTCTATGTATGAGATGCAGGCGGCCGCTGGTTTGGATTCAACAATTTCGGTGAATCCGGCAGTTTGTGACTGATCTCATTCAATAGACGCCGCTGAATAGATGTTTTGTCTAGGGATGGACCGCTAATCCGGACGGAGGAAACAAGCGGGCGAGCGTCGAATGGAAGAAGGAGAGACGAGATGTTTGCGAATAGAAGCAAACGTCCAACGCCCAACGCTCAATCGAAGATGGAGAGAAGGCGGAGATTCATCTTTGGAATGGCAACCGGTGCGGTCGCCCTACAATGCGATCTCGGTGTTGAAGCAACCACCGAAGTGGGAAGACTTGCGATGGTAAGTTTGAGCTTTCGGTTGGCTAGCGCTCTTAGTTTAGTTGCGCCATGATCCAACCAAATCCAAAATCCGATTTGGGTTCCAATGAAACATTTTGGTCTCCAGCAACTGCTTAAAGGAGCCAATTGGCGAAATTCGCGGGTAGATCTAACGAGCAATATGCAAAGCACGTTCGTTTCGCTTGCTTTGCCCCGGGCCGTGCAACGGAACGTTAACGGCCCGTAAGGTCCCGCCGGTGGCGAATCTAGGCATTAGTCTTGACCCTTCGTAGGGAATTGGCTACTGCCGTACAGCTGATGAAAATCACCGCGCGCCTGTTCCGGTTCACATTGACTGCCTTGGCGGTGGTTTGTCTCGTTAACGTCGCTTCGTCTCAATCTCCGGCTGGTCGCCGGCCGGAGACCGCGGCCGCGTCTGCTCCGGGTGTTGCTTTAGGCTTTGTAGGCACTGGGCCAGTTAGCCCGTTGTACCTCACGGCCGGAGATCAAGGCATGATCTGGGTCGTCCAAGGCAATGCGGTGATCAACTCCTGGCCTGGTCATCATTCTGCCGAGTATCCGATCGCGCTTTTGAGCACGGTAAGGACTTTGGGATCGAGCCGCGGCGCGGGATCCGACTATACTCTGAGCGGGACGTATACCGGCACCGATTACCCTTATCCCGTGGCTGATGCCCAGTTTTACGATGGAGCGACCGATGGAAGTTCCAACTACTCGGTAGATTTTCTAACGGGCGACGTTTACGCCTTTGACACGGTTTGGGCGAATCCGATGCTGCTATTTTCTACGGCGTCCGGTTATTTGGACATCACCGCCGATCCGAGCACGGGGACCTTGTGGGTCGCGTCGTTCATTGGAACGACCGTTGAACATCGATCACTCGGGGGCGCGGTGCTTTCATCCTTTACCGTGCCCTTCACAAGTATCAGCTGCCTGGCGCTTGATCCGGCGGATGGAACGCTCTGGTTGGGATCGCAGCACGCTCAGGGCACGTTCTATCAATATTCGCAGGCCGGGACGCTCCTGAACACGGTGCATTACACCGAGCTGGAGACACAAAACACATTGGGCGGCGAGTTTCCTCTCCAAACCGAGAAACTCGAGCTAAACGGCCTCGGCGCGATCGCCGGACCTAACGGCGGCAACGCCCGCTTCCAGATCGTAGACGTGGAGAATGAGCAGGCAACGAAGAAGTATCTCGAGGGTGCTGTTGCCTACCAGGATCGGAAATCTCGCACCAGCTTCCAGACCGGAAAAATCACGACCGTCACCATCTTCGGCAATCAGGCACAATTCTCCGGCTCGGCTACGATCGGCGGCAAACACAAACAGAAGGTCAACTTCACCATCATGGTGACCGCCAACCACAATCCTAGCAACGCTGACACTTTCAGTGTTTCGCTGAGCAACGGCTACCAAGCCTCCGGGAACCTAACGAACGGCTCGATTAGTATTATAGAGCAGGAGTAGGAATAAAAAGCTGACAGCTGAAACGCTGAAAAGTTGAAATCAGGCGGGGAGCAGAAGCAAACGCCGAACCCATTCGACTCCGCTCAGGGCAGGCTCAAGCAACGCCGAACGCCGAACGTCTAAGTCAGAGAGGAGCGCAGAACTACGCTGGGCGCTGGAGCCGGGCTTCGGCCAGATCAATATCGCGTTGGATTTTGCGCAACGTCTGATCGTTGATTTCCTCGTCGTTGCGCATTGTGAGCACAGTATCGCGCTCGGCTTGCAACAGCTCGCGCGCTAATTCCTCGAAGTCGGACGAAAACAATCGACCGACGCCTTCTTCATGCGGTCCTTCACTGCGTAGCTGGCGGATACGGTCGGAGTATTCTGAACGAAGGCGTTCCACGGTCTCGGGCCTCGCCCGATTCGACAGATCAGTTGCCTCGAGGCGCTCCAAGGCGGCTTCGTTGGCCTGCAGGCGCGCCTCTCTTTCTTCTCTTGCTGAAACGTGATCGCCGACAACTCCGAGCCAACGGACCAGAGGCATAAGAGTCAGTCCTTGCAGAACGAGCGTTCCGAAAATCACGCAGAAGGTGAGCAGAAGGATAAGGTCGCGCCCGGGGAATGGTTCGCCATTGCGAAGGACAAATGGAATGGCGAGCGCACCGGCTAACGAATCCGCTCCGCGCATGCCGGTCCATGCTATCAACGCGGTCTGTGGCCAGGGAGCGCGGCGACGGCGAAATGTTCGACTCAACAGGCGTGGCAAATAGGTGGCTCCGAACACCCAAACAAAACGAACCAGCATGATCGCCGCAACGAACAACCCAGCGAGCTTCGCCACTCCAATTGTCGAACCCGGAGGAAGCGCGTGGATGACCTGCGGCAGTTGCAGCCCGATGAGCATGAAAAGCACTCCGTTCAGAATGAACACGACCATTTCCCAAACAGGCAGCGCTTGCAGTCGCATACGCCCGCTCAGGATTCTCGGAGCACGCCATCCATAATAAAGCCCGGCGATCACAACGGCGAGAATTCCGGAAACATGCAGCCTTTCACCGCTGAAGTAGGCCACGTACGGCGTCAGCAGGGAGAGCATGGTTTGCACGGGCGGATCGTCCAGCCGTCTTTGCACCTGAGTGGCTAGCCAACCGATGGCGAGCCCAACACAAATGCCGCCCGCGGCGACGAGAAGAAACTGCAGGCTAGCTTGTCCGAGCGAAAAAGTTCCGGTCATGACTGCGGCCACAGCGAACCGGAAAGAGATAAAGGAAGTGGCGTCGTTGACCAAGCTTTCTCCTTCGAGGATGACAATAATCTTGCGCGGCACCCGCAAATTTCGAGTAACCGCCAGCGCGGCTACAGCGTCCGGCGGTGAGATGATTGCGCCAAAGACAAAACCCACTGCCAAAGGTAATCCGACCAG
>JAOAPP010000038.1 GCA_025462985.1 Bryobacterales bacterium
TCATGTCGCGATGTGGAAGCAGCGCAACCATGTCCGCATCGGACTGAACGAAACGATGTTGCTGGCGGCGCGCAACATAAACGACTACCGCCACAACGGCCGCCATTAGCAGGACGGCCACCAGCCAGAGCTTCAGGCGCAAACGCAATCCGATAAGCCGCTTAAACCGTAGCCAGTTCTGAGACTCGCGTGTCTTTCCAGATCGCCATATACGGCTGCAGATCCTTCATCATTTGCCCGAACTGAGGCAGCGACAACGATTGCGCTCCGTCACTGAGGGCCTTCTCCGGACAAGGATGCACCTCAACGATCAGGCCGTCGGCGCCGATGGCCACTCCCGCCTTCGACAGCGCCGGCACAAGGCTTCGCTTCCCCGTCGCATGGCTCGGGTCCAGTACAACGGGCAAATGAGACAGCTCATTCAGCACCGCGATGGCAGCTATGTCGCAGGTGTTCCTCGTCGCCGTTTCAAACGTGCGGATGCCGCGCTCGCAGAGAATCACGTTGGGGTTCCCGTGTGCGACCACATACTCGGCCGACATCAGCAACTCCTTGATCGTGGAACTCAGCCCGCGCTTCAACATCACTGGCCGATTCGCCTTCCCGAGCGCCTTCAGCAGCGCAAAGTTCTGCATGTTCCGCGCGCCAATCTGAAGAATATCGGCGTACTCCGCCACCATCTCCACGTCCCGGTCGCTCATCACCTCCGTGATGATGCCGATGCCGGTCTCCATCTTTGCTTTGAGCAGCAGCTTCAGCCCTTCCTCTTCCATGCCTTGGAAATCGTAAGGAGACGTTCTGGGCTTGAACGCACCGCCCCTCAGGAACTGCGCCCCGTGCTGCCGGACAAAATGCGCCGTTTCCACAATCTGCTTTTCGCTCTCCACCGAGCAGGGGCCCGCCATCATGACGAACTCTTCCCCGCCGATTTCGACCCCGTTTGCCAACACCTGCGACTTGGCCGGCCGGAATTCCCGGCTGACAAATTTGTATGGCGCTGAGATGCGGACCGCCTTCTCCACCTGCGGCATCGCCTCCAGGGACTCAAGGCAGGCAGTGACGTCACCCACACCCACTACCCCGATGACGACGCGCTCTTCGCCCTCAATCGAGTGCACTTTGTACCCAAACTCCCGGATGCGTTCGAAAACGGCCTCGATCTCGGCCCTCGTCGCATGTAACTTCATCGAGATAATCATCTGCCCCTCACGAGTGTGATTCTTCCAGCAAAAAGGCCCACTCGTTTCCGAGTGGGCCTCCTTCTAAATTCGAGTTGTGCTTAACTCTACGCGGACGCCCACCGGCTCGGCTCTGGCCAAAACCAAAATCGGAACCAGTAAGAGCTGAGCGGCAACGCTTGCATGAACTAAAAGTATGACACAGAAACAAAGTTGCAAGCCGCACGAGAGGTTGGCACACCCGCCCGTACTGATAAACTTTGGATGTCTAGAATGAAACGGGTTGTAGCCCTTTCGGTGCTGAGTCTCGTGGCTGCAGCTTACGCTGAGTCACAGACAAGTACGACAAATACAAGGACGCGGCATAACCACGGCTCCGGCCCCTCTTCGACTCCAACAAAGAAATCCTCGGCTGCTACGCGTAAGCACACGGCTGTCGCGAGCACCAGAGACGTTCCACGCGCCTCTCCCGGAACGGCGGGCGTCAGAACCGGTACGGGAATTCGCTCAAGACGCGGCAAGGGAAGAAGAACTTTGGTCAAGGCAGGCCCGAGCTATCAATTGCATCCCGACGCTGGGCGCTACCAGCAAATCCAGCAGGCCCTGGCAGACAAGGGCTACTACAAAGGCCCGGTGAATGGAGAATGGGGCGATGACTCAGTTGCAGCCCTGAAGAAATTCCAGGCCGATCGAAAAATTGAGGACGATGGAAAGATCAATTCGTTAAGCCTGATCGGACTGGGACTTGGCCCCAAGCACGATGGCAACTCCGGGCTCATCGGACCCGCTTCTCCTCCTGGCGTCGATCCTCCCGACTCTATGCCCCCTCCTCCCGCCGAACCGCAATCAGCAACGGCAATCCCGCCTGAATGACTGCCGGATCGAAGCTCCCGGTTCAAAGCTCCTGGGCAAAGTTCCATAAGCGTGCGCTAGCTTAATAGCGGTAGCTTCCGGGTGGTGCGTGATACAGGAGCTATTCGAAAACATTTGGGACTACACCCAATTGAGGCCATGCTCTTTGCGAGCGCATGGACCCCTCCCTTGCCGAGAAGTTCGCTGACGGTTGCGGGGGGACAACTTACCAGGAAAGGACCACTCTGAAGGGAGTGACTCACTGGTGCGAGTAGAGCGGCAGGGCCTTCGCGAACGTCTTGGCGTGGAAGATCGTCGCGCCTTGTCCGCCGTTCCCGTCGTTCGTCACGACGTAGAGGTCATTGGTCTCGGGCTTGATGGCCATATTAGTGGATTCAAGATTGTGGCCCTCGTCCCGACCCGGCAAAAGCACCTGACCAATCGGCATCCCGTTCTTGTTAAACACCACTACACGGCCCTGGCCGTACATCGCCACGTAGAGGTTACCGTCGCTGTCGGCGCGCATCGAGTCGGGTGCCGGGCCGGTGAAATGGTAGGCGATGGCCGTCCCGAACGGGGCGATTGCTGTCGTTCCCATCAGCTCGACTCGGTGCAGTAGGTTCCTGCTGAACTCCGTGATCCACAACTCGGTGCCGCTCGGGCTGAGCGCAATGCCGTTCGCCATCGCGAGATGCGGCAGCACGGGCGTGATCGTCTTGAAATCCGGTGTGACGTAGTACGCGCCTCCCTTCGGATCCGTAGAGATGCCCCGGAAGTCGGTGAAATAGAAGCCGCCTTTTGCGTCAAAGACCAAGTCGTTCGGGACGTAACCTGCCTGAGGGGGAATGATCGTCTGCATGTCAGACCCGTCAGGCTTTACGGCGACGATGGAACCGGCTCCCTTGAGATCGCCCACGGCCGCGATGAAGATCCGCCCATCCTTATGGACGGCAAGGCCCCCTGGACCGAGTTTCTTGTTAGTAACAACTGTCGAAAGGCGTTTGTCCGGCGTCAGGCGGAACACATGCCCACCGTATACGTCGGAAAACAGCAAGTTGCCGTCGCGCTCGAAGCACGGTCCCTCGAGTACCATGCGTTCATCAGAGACCTTCAACCAGGGCTCCGCCACCACGGTCTGCAAGCTGCGCTCTGAGGGTGGGATCGGGACCGGCCCGCGCGTCTGGGCGTCATAGTCTAACGCGAGAGTCGCTGCGCCGTGTTGGGCGTATGCGCCCGCCGCGAGACACGCGAAGAGAGCCGAGCCGGCGAGAACTGCATGACGATTGCCGAAGAACATCACTACACCGTTTGACCGCCATCGAGCACCAGCGCGTGCCCGATAACGAAGGCGGCCGGATCCGAACACAGCCAGATAACAGCCGACGCGATCTCGTCGGGCTTCCCCATTCGTCCAACCGGTTCCTGCGCAATCACCCTTTCTCGTCCTTCACGGGTGCCTCCTGTGAACCGGTCCATCATCGAGGTCTCGATGATCCCCGGGCACACTGCATTTATGCGGATATTCTGCAAGGCGTAATCGAGAGCGGCCGACTTCGTCAGACCGATCACGCCGTGCTTCGCGGCAGCGTACGCGGCTTGACCTTTGAAGCCTTTCACCCCGGCGCCCGACGAGGTGTTCACAATCACGCCGCCGCCATTCCGCAGCATCAGCGGAATCTCGTACTTAATGCACAGAAACACGCCGCGGAGGTTGATGTCCAGAATGCGGTCCCACTCCTGCTCACTGAGATCGGCGGTCGCCGCTATCGCCTGTTCGGAACCGGCGTTGTTGAAAGCGAAATCGAGACGGCCTAATCCTTCAACCGCCTTGTCCAGTGCAGCCTTCACGTCCTCGGTCCGTGTCACGTCGCACCTGACTGCGAGCGCGCGCCCCCCGAGTTGCTCGATCATTTGAGCAGTTTCTTGATTGCCTCGTTCGGAAACATCAGCCACCACCACGCTCGCGCCCTCGCGGGCAAACGCCAGCGCCGTCGCCCGGCCAATGCCGCTTCCTGCTCCCGTGACGAACGCCACTTTGCCCTTGAAGCTTCCGTTTATATTCCCCGCCATCGCTTTGCTCCTCAGTGCGAATTGTTTTCTCTTGAACGGTATTGCTGTTCGCTGACATGCTCCATCCAGTCAACGACCTTTCCGTTGAACTTCTCCTGGATAGCGATGTGCGTCATGCCCGTAGTCGACGTGGCCC
>JAOAPP010000082.1 GCA_025462985.1 Bryobacterales bacterium
CGGGGCTCAGGCCCCTTTGCCGCAACGCAATCTCCAGGGCGAACGCCGTGTAGAGCTGAGCAAGAGTAACAGCAATCGCCATGCCCACTGCGCCTGATCTCATGCTGAGCGCGATACCCGCGGCAGCGTTCACAATACCGGCCGTCAAAACAATGAAGCTAACCTGGCGATCCAGCCCGAGCGGAAGCATCCATTGCGTTGAGACAACCGTGCATATCGCCTGTAGCGGAATGAGAAGTCCGAAGACTCTCAAGACTGGAACGGCCGCCTGGAATGCGGGCCCAAGGACCAGGTTAACCAGGAACGGAGCGCCAACGGTCAGCGCGATCCCGAGAAGCACGCCGAGACCGCCCAGAAATAACAGGCTCTTTCGAACGGTGCGAAGTCCATCGCGAGGGTCGCGCTTCACTCTTTCGGACTGGTGAGGGAAGAGCGTTTGGTTGACCGGCCAGAGCGCCTGGAACGCGACCTGTCTGAATTTGTCAGCACTTCCGAACAGGCCTACCGCTGCCGGGGATGCAAAGAAACCCAAGATGAGGCCATTCGCTGAGCTAACGACGGTCATGGAGGCGCGAAATAAAAACATGGGCCAGCCAAGGCGAAGAACACTCCACGTGAGGGCAAAACTTGGCCGGCAGAAACCGATTTCGTAGCCGGCCATTCCCACTGTTATCGCGTGAGATACGGCGCAACCGATCGCCTGCGCTAACATGATCTTCCAGCCATCCTCAGGCCTGTGCACAAGAACGAAGATGCTGATTGTCGCGACAAGCCTTCCGGTGATATCGAGGCCACCCGCCCAAGCCATACGCTGCAATCCCTGGAAGTACCAGAGCATATTGATTCCCTGCGCCACACCCCAAAGGGTACTGGACCAAAACAAAGCGGGGGATGGGGCAACGCGCAACGTGTAGGGACGAATCAACAGTGCCAGGCTGACGCCGACCAGTGCCAGGCATACCTTTGCAGTCGTGACGCCGGTGACCAGTTCTCGCAACCGGTTCTTATCCTGCGAACATCTCGCAACTTCCCGAGTGGCCGAAAAGTCGAACCCATACTCGACGCCCATAGCTATGAGGGAACCGATCGCTTGAGAAAACAGCACGGCGCCCCAGCCCCCGGGACCAAGTACACGTCCAACGTAGGGGATTGTCACAAGCGGCAGCAGATATGTACAGCCCTGGACGGCGTAAAGAGAAACTACGTTTACTATCAGCTTTCGGCGGGTGGAGATCAGGCCCAGTGTAGGCCATCGATTCGGAAGCATCTAGCGCAGCGTTGGCAAACAGCTCGGCTCATACCGATCAGGACCGCGAAAAGCCCAGAATCCGCTTCACGGGTTTTGCAACATCAATAAACTGACGCAGCAGTTTGCTTGTGCGCGACCATGGGCCAAAGAATCGCAGAAAGCCGAGCGTATTGAACCGTAGCCCTTCATCGCTCACGAGATAAGTGGAGCTCTTCCATGTCAGTCTTCGCCCTGGTCCCCCGGCAAGCGCGACGTTCCTCAGCGCCTCCGTGTTATCCAACATAGCAACTCCGCCAAGATGGCGTGGATAGCCATGATTCTGGTGAATGGATACCGTTGCGGGAGTCGCGTCGATCAGTGCGCCGCCCATACGACGCACGCGATGAAGCAGTGCGTTATCGAAATAGGCTCTCCCGATCGCGAAAGGCGGAAGATCGCCCCAGAGACCGCGTGGAAAGACGAAGAAGTCGCACGACCGTTCACTGCGTAACTGTCCGTCAGCCGCTACCTGGGCAGAGATCATTTCTTCCCAGCCGTCCTCGAACGAGAGTTCTTGCTCCACATCTAGGTTCCAGGGACGCGCGCCCATCAGAAATCGGCTCTTACGTGCGGCCACTAACTCGACCGCACGGGAAAAATCGCTCATCAAGATAATGTCGGCATTGACATAACAGAGCAAATCGGCGCTGGACGAGGAGCATGCCTCTGCTTTCCGAACGATATCGTTGAGCAGTGGCGTTCCAAACTCGTTAACCTCTACTTCCGGAATGTGAGTAAGGGAAAACTCTTTACATATTTCGGCCGTTCCGATTTCGTTTCCGAAAAGGATGACTCGGGGACGAGGCTCCAGGCGTATCCAACTGCGAATTGCATTTCGCTGAATGGTTGCGATGTGGCTGTCTACAAAGGCTTTGGGACTCGCAAATAGAGTAAGCATAAAGTGCGGCTGAGAATTGCCGAACGTGCGAAACAACTCATATTGCATTCGGCGAAGACGCTGCAGCTATCCTCGATAGGATGCGAAATCGCCGTCCAGCGTTACTGAACATCTGAGAGAAATACGCAATGGATGCACAAGGCTTAAGCGGGGCTCTGTCGTGGCCCAAACAGACGCTTCCTTACAGGTTCTTTATTAGTCCAATCCTGATGGTACCCGCATAGTAGCCCCGGTCACAAAGGAAGCAATCATTCAAAACTCCAATTCTCTAAATCATTTGGCGCTCTAAGACTCGACCCCCATCCACCCGCAGCTGCTACCTTCACCACGGAAGCAACTTCATGCATCATCGCGATCGAAACCACTCCGTCATTTCTGACGCATCGAATCAGCCCACCACTACGGAAGGCAAATCCGTCTCTTCGCAGAACGTGGCCAAAACTACGCTCACTGGCCGCGCCGTCCTGGTCTCCGCCCACGATGCAGACCGATATGCATCCCATCTGCAGGCCTTCTTCGAAGAGATTGCACCGGCCGGTCGGCGCGAAACGCTCCTGACGCAATCCTTGGCCGATATTGCCTGGCGTCTGGAACAGATCGCCAGCCTTGAGATGCTTATCTACGCCAGTGACCGCACTTTCTACGCAGACCGTTTCACGGACGAACGGGCAGACGTCAAGGCCCAGCTGATTGAGCTCGCCGTCTACCAGTCCAACGAACGCCAGCTGCGCAATTTGCAAATTCAGGAAGCCCGGCTCCGCCGCGAGCGCGACCGCGACAACGAAGAACTCCGATACCTGCAAGCTGAACGCCGCCGCGCCGCCGAGCACCAGATGCAACTCGCCGCTCATACTTACCAGCAAGCGAAAAAAGAAGAAAAGCCCTACGACCCCGCCGCCCTTGGGTTCGTTTTTTCAACTGACGAAATCGAGCGCTTTCTCATCCTCCGCGAGGCCGAAGGAGCCATCGCCGCCCACCGGCAATCAGCGGTTCCCGCCCTTGAATCGTCGCGGCGAAAAAGGCGGCCGATCTAGCTGTTTGTATGCCATGGACTGCGGCATTCGCGAAAACCTCCTCGTGTTGTCTCGGCTGCAATGACCGGTGGCTGTCCACGGGAATCCACTTCTCGAATTAGCACTCGTTTTACAGAACGGCAACAAGAATTGGGCAGAGAAAGCTTACTTTTCAATTAGCGGCCCGGAGCCGCGAGGAGTAGCATGATCGGCAAACAAGGAATTTCAAGCCGTCGGCAGTGGCTTGTTCGGGGAATCAGCGGTCTCGCTGCGATTCTTTCAGCTGCTATCGGCACGCCAGCGGCCCTATATATTCTCGTTCCACCAAAGAAGAAGAAGGATTCGAGCTGGGCCGACGCTGGCAACTTGAATGAGGTCCCGCTGAATAGGCCTCAACAGATTCAGCTCCAGCGAGTGCATTTCGATGCCTGGAAGATACGGTCTGAAACTGATGTGGCGTGGGTAGTCAGAACGGACGAAGACCATGTGACAGCCTTCTCACCGAGGTGCACCCACTTAGGCTGCGCCTATCGTTGGGAACCGGGGGCCCAGATCTTTCTCTGCCCTTGTCATGGCTCTAAATTCTCGAGCACGGGAGCAGTGTTATCCGGCCCTGCATCTCGCCCGCTTGATCAGTACGCAGTCAAGGTGGAAGGAGACCGCCTCTGGCTTGGCGATGTTGAATCTGGAAACGGGGCGGCACGGAGCAGCTAAATGTCCTCCGTCCTCAGCTGGTTAGAAGAACGTACCGGAGCAGTTTCGGTAACGAAGCAACTGCTCTATGAGCAGATACCCGCGTCATCCGGATGGGCCCAGGTATTTGGAAGCGTTGCGCTGTTTTTATTCCTGTTGCAGGCATTCACCGGCGTTTTGCTAGCTCTGAATTATGCCGCCACGCCAGGCGATGCTTATGACAGCCTTCTCTACATAGCTCAGGAGGTCACCGGCGGCAGGCTGGTTCGCAATCTGCACCATTGGGGCGCCAGCGCTCTAGTTGTAGTAGTTGCCTTGCATGCTGTCCAGGTATTTGTATACGGTGCCTACAAGAAACCGCGCGAGGTGCTTTGGATTTCCGGCGTAGCCCTACTATTGTTCGTTCTCGGATTTGCACTCACCGGTTACCTGCTTCCGTGGGACAACCGCGCTTATTGGGGTACCGTCGTCACCACGCAGATTGCCGGACAGGCCCCCTTTCTTGGCCATTACTTGCAGGGCCTGATGGGTGCGACCAGAGGTATCGGGGTAACAACCTTTTCCCGTTTTTACGCACTGCATTCGTTGGTGCTGCCGGCTATCACAGTGTTTCTAACGTCTGCGCACCTGTCGTTGGTTCGGAGACATGGCGTCACAGCTGCACCCGATAATCATGAGCGGGTCAGCTTCTATCCGGCGCAAGTGTTTCGGGACGTGTTGGCGGTATTCGCTGTCTTCTGTCTTCTCTTCATTTCATCGTTACTATTCGATGCACCGCTGGAGAGAATGGCCGATCCAAACGATAGCGGCTACACGCCTCGTCCCGAGTGGTACTTCCTCTTTCTGTTCCAAACTCTCAAGTACTTCCAAGGTCCGTTCGAGTGGATCGGCAGCATCGGCCTGCCAACAGCAGCCGTCTTAACCTTGCTTGCAGTTCCCTTCATAGATCGAACGCTTGTGGTAACAGTCAGAAGGCGGGGGCTGGCCATTGCAGCAGCGATCTGCTTCTCGGGCGTGTGGGTATTCCTGACCGCTTCTGCCATCCATGACGATCGTGCCTCGTCGACCGCACGAGCGGCGCCGGGAACATCGCAAATCGCCCTTCGGCTCCCGCCTGAAGAATTGGCTGCCTTCGGATACTTTCAGCAGAACAGATGCGACATATGCCACAACCTTATCGATGGGCAGCCGAAGCCTGGACCAACGCTGGCGACTGATCCTGTCCGCCGCTCCCCCGAGTGGATGACGGACCACTTCCGCACTGCCGCTGCCGACGATGCGAGCAGAAAGATGCCCGTTCAAATCACTCCTGCGCAAATGAATGCGCTCCTCATGTTTATGTCGAAGATCACCCCTGAAGCAGCAATCGACGCGGCCTCCGCGCCGCGCACGCTCACCGAAGGCGCTTCCGTCTATGTCGCCAGCTTGTGTTCCACATGCCATAGAGTGAACGGCGTGGGTGGCACAACCGGCCCGTCCCTGAATGGTGTT
>JAOAPP010000106.1 GCA_025462985.1 Bryobacterales bacterium
GTTTCTGGGCTGTTCGGAACAAAGCCGCTTTGTCGGTTCTGTAACATCTTCTGTGTAAATTGTTTTGGGTTTGGATAGGCTGGTTGTAGCTGTTTTGGGGAGTGAAGGGAGCCCGGAGGGCGACCGAAGCTCCTCAAAACAAGCGCCGGCTCGACCGGGCCCGATTGCGGTGGAGCTCACCCTTGGAAAGGCAATGAAGAAAGGCAAAAGCTCCATGACACAACCACAAGCTACCGATACAGGTTTACTTCCCGATCCGACCCTGGATTCCAAAGCATTTAAGAAGCAGCTGATGGACCGACTGCGTGCCCGCGGCGGCACGGAATCAGTCGACACCAAGCAGCTGTTTCAACGTATGGTGAAGGAGACGCTCGAGGCGTTTCTCGAGCTCGAAATGGAAGAGCATCCCGGCTATCCGAAGCATGATCCGGAGGGCCGCGGTAGCGGCAACTCTCGCAACGGAGCCACTGCCAAAACAGTGCGTGGCGACTTCGGTGAGATCGAGATTGAAACCCCGCGCGATCGCAACGCAAGCTTCGACCCCAAGATCGTCGGCAAGCGCCAGACGTCAGTCGGTAACTTCAGCGAAGCCGTGATCTCACTCTATGCGCGTGGCCTGACCACGCGGGAGATCGAAGCGCATGTCAAAGAGATTTACGGCGTCGAGATCTCTCCGCAATTCGTCTCGCGTGTCACCGAGGAACTCCAACAGCAGATTGTGGAATGGCAGAACCGGCCACTCGAACGCATATACCCGATCGTCTTTGTGGACGGCCTGCGGGTAGCCGTGCGCACCGACAAAGGAGTTCTCAAGAAATGTGTGTACACGGTGCTCGGCGTGGGCCTCTCCGGCAAGCAGGAAGTGCTCGGTCTCTGGATCGAGGAAACCGAAGGCGCTCGTTTCTGGCTCAAGGTCTTCAACGATCTGAAAGCCCGCGGCTTGCAAGACATTCTCATTCTCTGCGGAGATGGATTAACGGGCCTGCGGAATGCGGTCGAGTCTGTCTTTCCACAGACCGACGTGCAGCTTTGTGTCGTGCACCATATTCGCAACGTGACCAAGTTCGTTGCCTGGAAGGATCGCCGTCCGCTGTGTGCTGCCATGCGGCCCATCTACACAGCGCCGACTGTGGAAGCCGCTGCCTTGGCGCTTGATCGATTCGAGCAAGCCTGGGGCAGTCGTTACCCGATGTCGGTCAACGGCTGGCGTCAGCACTGGAATGAGCTGACCACGTTCTTTGATTATCCGGTCGAGCTCCGCAAAATGATATACACCACCAACGCCATTGAAAGCCTGCATTCGCAGATGCGCAAGAACATTGCTAATCGTAAGGTCTTCCCAACCGACGAATCCGTCCTGAAGATCCTATTTCTGAACATCCGCAACTTCACCCATCGCTGGACCAAACGCCAGGGCTGGGATATAGTAATGAATCAGTTACTCACGATCTTTGGCGATCGACTCAGGTCCGACTTAGTCGACTCGCTCTGATCTGTTTGGCTCCGCCCTCTTACACAGTTTGCGTTACAGTCTCGGAGACGGAGGAAACCTGCTGTTGGTTTTCGCCGGCTTCCATGCTCCCGCCTTTTCCGCGGCGCTCCGGGTTGGCCGTTTTTCGCGTGCTGTCGTCGCTGTGGAAGCGACCCACCACGTGCGGTCCGTAGCGCATGGAGACCGAACCATCCAGATGCTCGTGAATGGGGACGGTGCTGCCGGCCAGTGTGTGCCGAAATCGGCTCTTATCGAGTTGCCATGATCGCGCGGCGATCGCAACGGTGTTGTCCTTCGCCACCACGCGTTCGGTCTGGATCGTGAACACCCAGTCCAAGTCAGTCCGACTGCAGCGCCGGAAAGCCGTCCCTTTCTCCTGTGCCGCGACCGTAAACTTCGCATTGAACACGGCGATATAACGGTCTCGCAAAAATCGGTTCGCCTCCTCTACCGCGCTGATCTTGGCCAGACGAAGTTCCTGCGGTAGACGCCCTTGCCAGGTGCCGAAACTCCGTTCCGAGCGCCCCCGCGCTTGCGGCGAGTACGCTGCGATCATCTGCACTCCCAGCTCTTTCATCGCCCGGCCCACTTGCGTCAAACGCTGTTTATCCACCTTTTCACCGGCTTTCGGCGTCACAAAAAAATGACTGCCACGGTCGCTGTATAAAGCACAAAACAACCCTTGCTTCTCGATCACCTGCCGCAAGGCCGTCATCACTGTCCGTGTTGACTCTTCTTCCACCAGTTGCGCGTAGTAGATTTCACTCGTGGCATCGTCCAGAATCACGATCAGGTCGTACCAACGCCCGTCATTCAGCCACCGATGTTTGCTGCCGTCGATATGCAGCAGCATGCCGGCCAAGGGCCGTCGCGGCCGTCTCCGCCGGTGTGCGCCTCGCTTGTGCCGTTTCACCACCAACCCCGCGCCTTGCAACGCTTTCTGGACCCATGCATAGCTAAGCTCGATGCCATGCTCCTCGCGCAGCTTCTCGTGGAAATGCTGCATGTTCAGGTCGTAGTACCTCTCCTGATACAACCCCAGCACCCGCTCGGCTGTCGCTAATGGCACTCGTCTCGGGCTCGGTTTTCCCTTCCGTCCGTCGGACAACCCGGAATACCCCTGCTCTTCGATCCGCTCCCGCCAGCGCCGCATAGTCCGGTCCGTCACCCCAATGATCTCTGCCGCCTGCCACCACGTGATCTTCTTGGCCATCGCCCGCAACAGCACTTCTTGAATCTTCATCATCCGCTCCATCTCGGCGGCCGAGTACTGCTGGCTTTCGTCCACTCCCCAGCCTTACTTGCCCCCGCATCGTTGCGGACATCTCACGTATTATTTGGACCGGACAAATCACATACTAGCGACACTGACACACATATCTGTTGAATACTCAAAACACAAGAAGTATACTCCAACCCAGAGTGACTTGTGTCCGGCTGCGCCCGGATCACTGAGTCAATTCCCAGTTGTTTGAAAGCTAAGTCCCGCGCCGATGTCACAGAGCATAAGCTCTTACCGTGGATGTGGCTCCGGTCGGCCCTATGACGTAAGTTCGCTGGCTACCTGGAGGTGACATGAAGGTACTTGACCCTGTTTCGATGCTGCTTCGCCAAAAAGGAAGCGGAGTTTTTTCATTGCCGCCTGACGCATCGGTCTATTCCGCTATCGAATTGATGGCGGATAAACGTATCGGTGCTCTGCTGGTTATTGATGAGGGCCGTCTCGTCGGAGTGATCTCTGAACGAGATTACGCTCGCAAGGTCGTCCTCAACGGACGATCCTCAAAGGACACGTTTGTCCGCGAAATCATGACTTCCGATCCCATCACGATTCCCTGCAATGCCACTGTTGATGAGGCGATGCGAATCATGACAGAGAGTCGCTTCCGGCACCTGCCCGTGATCGACCCTCAGGGACACGTCGCCGGAGTTCTGTCAATCGGTGACCTTGTGAACTGGATCGTTACATCGCAGGACGCCGCTATCGCACATCTTGAACACTACATCTCGGGCGACATTTGCACCTGAGTTGAGGTGCCCTTCTGCCAGGGACGGAGTTGACGAGCCCCAAGGGGCGTAATGTCCTAGAGAGAGGTGGCTGCTCTGATCGTGTTCCAAAGAGGCCCGGGATAGACACCGAGGACGAAAAGAGCCAAGGTCAGGGCAGCCAACGCGATGCCGGAAACGATGCCTGGTGTTGTTCGGTCATCATTCGTCTGGGCGCGATCTGAATCCGCAAACATTGCGACAATTACGTGAAGGTAATACACCAAACCAATGGTGCTGCTTATGATCAGTATCGTGAGGAGAGTCCAAGTTGCTGACGAGGCGCCAGCCGTAAAGACATAAAATTTGCCCAGAAAGCCCGCCGTCAGCGGTATTCCAGCGAGCGATAGCACCATACCCGTAAACACAGAAGCAAGAACTGGAGATCGCCAGAATAGCCCCCGAATGTCTTCAAAGGTTTCTGTCTCCGATGTGGAGTGGCTGAGCGCGAGCAGACATCCGAACGCACCCAGGATGGTGACAACATAGCCTGCCAAGTAGTACGTTGCGGCCGCTCTTCCGAGATTTCCCCCAGCGATCACGGCAACCAGGAAATAACCCATATGGGCAATCGATGAATAGGCAAGAAGCCGCTTGATATTTGTCTGGCGGAGCGCCAGAAGGTTCCCAGCCAGCATGGAAGCGATCGCAATGATGGTAAGGATTACCAGGATCTGGTTGCTTGTCACGCTTCTCCACTGCAACCAGCGCAACAGGAACGCGAAGACGCCACCCTTCGAAACCGTGGCTACGAAAGCCGTGACGGGTAACGGTGCGCCCTGATAAACATCGGGTGTCCAAAGATGAAACGGCACCACTGCAAGCTTGAACCCGATACCCGTCATGACAAGTACGATTCCGGCCAGATAAGCGGAAGTCCCGGCCCCGGCGGGTGACGCTGCCGACCTGAGGCTAAACTCCATCGTTCCTTCGGTCACAAACATAATTGCAAAACCAAATAGCAGGAATGCGGATGAGGAGGCAGCGAGGACCAAATACTTGATTCCCGCTTCTAGCGGAAGGGGTTCTGTCCGTGGATAGGCGATAAGTGCATAGAGCGAAATGCTCAAGAGCTCCAGCGACAAAAACACTGAAGCCATGTGGCTGCTCGCCGCCAGCACCATCGAGCCAAGCGTTCCAAGGATCAGGAGGAGATAAAACTCTTCCTTGTGCTCCGACCGGGCCTCCAAATATGGATAGGAGAGGAGGACGACGGCAGCGCTCGCGGCAAGAACCAGACCCATATAAACCAGCGCGTATCGATCGATAACCAACAAAGAACTAAGCTGAATGGGCACCGCGGATGCTGCGGGCCAAAGGCTGGCGAACGAGATAGCCACTCCTCCGAAGGACATGATGGCTGCTGCTCTGTGATCTCTCTTCACTGCTATTCCCACCATGACGGCGAGCGATGTCAGCGCGAGGAGGAGTAGCGGTAGCGAAGCGATCAGAGCGGATTTTGTCATCGATCATCTCCAGGGCTGAATGGACGTGGCTACTTGGACCGGCTTTGCAGAGGCGCTTTGAAACATATAGATGAAGGGCTGCGGGTAGAGGCCGAGCCACAACAGGCCAATCATCATAGATCCGACCATCACCCATTCCCGAGGGAGGAGATCCGGAATGCGCCAATTATTGGAATTTGGGCCTTGAAAAATCGTGGCAGTAACTCGCAGCCCATAAAGTGTAGCGAGAATTATTCCCAATGTCGCGACGGTGGTGAGGGCGACATTGGTATGAAACGCGCCCAAGAGCACAAGAAACTCGCCCACGAAATCGCCTAACCCAGGGAGTCCTACTGAGGCCATTACAAAGAAGAGTCCGGCCCCGCTTAGAGCAGGTATCGTTTGCCACAATCCACCCATGTGCGCGATCTCCCGGGTGTGCATTCTTTGTTGCAGAGCTCCCGCCAAGATAAATAGTGCGCCAGTACTGATGCCGTGGCTGATCATCTGAACGAACGCGCCGGTCAGAGCGGTCTGATTCCCGGCGAAGATTCCGATCAAGACAAAACCCATGTGACTCACACTCGTGTACGCGACGAGGCGCTTGAGATCGCTTTGTGCGACAGCCATGAACGCGCCATAGAGAACCCCTAAGACACCGAGCGTCATCGCGGCAGGGGCGAACTCACGCGCCGCCTGCGGGAAGAGTGGAAGCACAAATCGGATCAAGCCATATGCCCCGGTTTTCAACAACACGCCGGCCAGGACAACACTCCCGGCGGTAGGCGCTTC
>JAOAPP010000251.1 GCA_025462985.1 Bryobacterales bacterium
TGCGACCGCTGGAATAGCTTTGGCCGGAGGCTTTGGATCTGGCCATACGGTGAAAATCGTGGAATTTACTGATACCGGAAAACGCGAAAACTAAGTGCAAGTCGAGAAGGTTCAGAAGACGGATGAGGAGTGGAAGCGCCAGCTCTCGCCCGAACAGTATCAGGTGGCGCGTCACGCCGGCACCGAGCGCGCCTTCACCGGCAAGTATTGGAACAATCACGAGCATGGCCTTTACCGCTGCGTCTGCTGTGGCAACGCGCTCTTCTCTTCCGATACCAAGTTCGAATCCGGTACCGGCTGGCCGAGCTTCTATGAACCGGTTGCGAAGCAGAACGTGACGGTGAAGCGCGACATCAGTTTCGGAATGGCTCGCGCGGAAGTCCTCTGCGCCAAGTGCGATGCTCATCTTGGCCACGTTTTTGATGATGGTCCACGCCCTACCGGATTGCGATACTGCATGAATTCGGCGTCGCTCGATTTCATTAAGAGCTGACACACTCGTTGCAGGCGCAAAGCGGACATCTCAACGTCCACTCACGGTTCAAGTCGCGGATTCTCAGGAATGAGCGCGACCTTATCGTCTATCTCCCCCCCGGGTACGACGGTTCGTCCGACCGCCGGTACCCGGTGTGCTACATGCATGACGGCCAGAATCTCTTCGATCCGGCGACGGCCTTTGGCGGGCGCGACTGGCAGCTTCAAACAACAGCCGACCATTTGATCAACACGGGGCAGATTTCTCCGTTGATCATCGTCGGCATCAACAATACGGGCGAGACGCGGATGCTCGAGTACACGCTGGTGGCGCAGGATGGAGGTCCCGGGGGCAAGGCCGCCGCATACGGACGGGCCATCGTGCAAGAGGTACAGCCGCTGATCGATCGGGAATACCGCACCCTTATGGGCCCGGAATTCACCACGCTGGGCGGCTCTTCCCTCGGTGGTCTGGTATCCGCTTATCTCGGCATGCAATACCCGGGAGTCTTCGGCAACCTACTTCTGATGTCGCCCTCGGTCTGGTGGTCTGGGCGCGACATCCTGAAACACATCAAGGCCGCCAGGTCAGTGCCTCGCCCGAGGGTCTGGTTGGATACCGGGACATGCGAAGGCTCTGATTCCGAAAGCTGCCTGCGTGACGTTCGTGCCCTCCGGGATGCCTTTCTGTCCAAGGGTTGGCAGTTGGGTCGCGACCTCATGTACCACGAAGAGGAAGGCGCGCCACACAACGAGCGCGCCTGGGGACAACGCATGCGTCCCGCTCTGCGCTTTCTCTATGCCGCTTCTGCTACGTTTGACTCTTAGAAGAGCGAGGAGAAGTGGATGGCATTCTGCACCAACTGCGGTACCCAGCTATCTGAAAGCGCAAAGTTTTGCCTCAATTGCGGGCAGCAGGCGGGAGGAGGAGCGAGTGGCGCTTCCTATTACCCGCCCGCGCCTTCTGTCGAACCCATCCGCTACGACATCGAAGGCCACAACCTCCAGATCGCCCGAGTACACCTTCAACCGGGCCAGGAAATCTATGCGGAGGCCGGCAAGATGATCTACAAGTCCGCGAATGTAGATTGGCAGACGCGCATAACGGGCCAGTCCCTCGGGCAGAAGTTCCTGGGGGCCATCAAGCGCAAACTGATGGGCGAGTCTCTCTTTTTCACCTATTTCCGAGCCAACGGCACCCAGGGCGAGGTTGGATTTGCCGGACACTATCCAGGCAAGATTCAAGTCTTTGAGCTGGCGCCAGGACAAAGCATCATGGTGCAGCGGGACGGATTCCTGTTCGCACAGAGTTCCGTAACGCTGGACATCGCGTTGGTCCGCCGCCTCGGGGCGGGACTGCTCGGGGGGCAAGGTTTCATTCTCCAGTGCCTCACAGGGCCTGGAGCCGTGTTCGTGCACGCCGGCGGAGATCACGTCGATTTCACGCTTCAACCCGGCGAGACGCTGCAGGTGCAGACCGGTCACCTCGTAGCCTTTGAGCCGACGGTGAACTATGACGTGCAGATGGTGGGCAATATTCGGACCGCGATTTTCGGCGGTGAAGGCCTCTTCCTTACCACTCTGACAGGCCCAGGTCGCGTGATCCTGCAAAGCATGACCCTGGAGCGGCTTCGGCACGAACTCGCCCCTGCCGAGCACTCCCACAATGGAGAAGAACGCAACCCGCTCGGGGCGATTGCGCGAGGCGATTTGGGCAGCTTCTTCTCAAGCGACGACTAATAACCTTCGCGAGGTAAAAGAACGCAGGGCGTTGTGCGGACCGACTCACACGTATGCAGAACTGGAGCGCATCGTGAACGGGCTCAGATTTCGGCGCTTCAATAACCAGTAAATTCCGAAAGCGGCAAGCAGTTGAGAAAGGACAACCGCCCATGCCATTCCGATGTAAGTGAAACGAGGCGCCAGGCACGTGGCCAGCAGGATATTGATGATCAGCGCCGCTATCGTGACCTTCTGAAACGGCCTTTCGAGCCCCAGCACCAGAAGCCACTGGAATCCGATCACGTAGGTCCATGCCACCAACAGCGCTCGTAGCGCCAGAATCTGCAACACCGCGCCAGACGGCCCGAACTGCGGTCCGAGGATGATGCGCCCGA
>JAOAPP010000132.1 GCA_025462985.1 Bryobacterales bacterium
CTGAGCTTTGCCGGCAGATTGCGCTCTACCGTCCTTAGCTTCTGGTGGCTTTTGAGCTTTCCGAAAATGCGCTTTTCTTTCTGGAACGTGAGATGAGGGAGTCGTTTCCGGAGGTCGCGTTTTGTGCGGAGATCGGGAATATTCAGAGTTTGCAGCGGGTACGGGAAGTGTTTGCTCTGCATCTGCCGGCCCTTGTCTTGCATGCCGCGGCTTTCAAGCATGTGCCTCTGATGGAGAAACACATGTTCCAGGCGGTGGAGAACAACGTGTTTGGCACGCAGAACCTGGCGACGGCTGCCCGCGAGTATGGAGTGCAGGACTTCGTGATGATCTCGTCGGACAAGGCTGTAAATCCCACGAACATCATGGGGACGACGAAGCGGGTGGCGGAGCTGCTTATTCGCTCGCTTCAGAATGGGGGTCCGCGGTTCGTTTCGGTGCGATTTGGGAATGTGCTTGGCAGTAATGGCAGCGTGGTGCCGATCTTTAAGAAGCAGATCGCGTCCGGCGGGCCGGTTACGATCACGCATCCGGACATGGAGCGCTACTTCATGACGATACCGGAAGCGGCGCAGCTGGTTTTGCAGGCCTGTACGATGGGACGCGGCGGTGAGATCTTTGTGCTGGACATGGGCCAGCCGGTGAAGATTGTGGACCTGGCGCGGCAACTGATCCGGCTGTCCGGGTTGAGGCCGGATGAAGATATTCGGATCGACTTCACGGGTGTTCGCCCCGGGGAAAAGCTTTACGAGGAGATCAATATGGGCGACGAGAACATGCTGCCGACGCACCACGAGAAGATCAAGGTCTTCGCTGGAAACAGCATGCCGGAAGACGCGATGGCGTCGCACTTACAGCGTCTGCGGAAGGCGTGCGAGCAGCGGAATCCGCGGCTGCTGGTGCGTGAATTGAAGGCGATTGTTCCGGATTATGCGGCTAGCAAAGAGATTGTTGAGCGGGCCTTCACCGAAAATCTGGTGAATCTTGGGCGTGTTTTGCAGTTCAATGCGACTCCGGTTCCGGATGAGAAACCGGCTGCTGTGGTGCATAACCAGCGACGCCACGGCTGAGATTAGGGGTGCCGGGCTTTCGGTGGCGGTGAGGGTGAGATTCGAACTCACGGAACCCGTGAAGGTTCAACGGTTTTCGAGACCGCCGCATTCGACCACTCTGCCACCTCACCGTCTTCCCTTCACCTTACCATTCCCTTTGGTTCGCCTCACAGCCCCAGGACGTACGCGAATACCAGCGGGGCGACGATTGAAGCATCCGACTCGATCACGTACTTCGGGGTATCGATGCCCAGCTTTCCCCAGGTGATTTTCTCGTTTGGGGTCGCGCCTGAGTAGGAGCCGTAGCTCGTGACGGAGTCGCTGATCTGGCAGAAGTAGCCCCATAGCGGCGTGTCCTCGCGCAACAGATCCTGATGGAGCATGGGCACGACGCAGATCGGGAAATCGCCGGCAATGCCGCCGGCAATCTGGAAGAAACCGATGGAAGACTGTTTCGACGTTTCTGTGTACCAGTCGGCCAGAGACATCATGTACTCGATGCCTGTTCGTACTGTGTGCACATTCTTTACATCACCCGCGATGCAGTGCGCCGCGTAGATGTTGCCTAGCGTGGAATCCTCCCAGCCGGGCACGAAAATCGGCAGGTTGCGCTCCATCGCCGCGTACAGCCAGCTATCCTTCACATCGATTTGGAAGCTCTTCCGCAGGTCCGGCGATTTCAGAATTTTGTAGAAGAACTCATGGGGGAAATAACGCTCGCCGCGCTTGTCCGCTGCTGTCCATTCCTTCAGAATGACGCCTTCAATGCGGCGCATGGCCTCTTCTTCCGGGATACACGTATCTGTGACACGATTCATGTGACGGTTGAGCAGGCCTTGCTCATCGGCGGGTGTCAGATCGCGCCACTTGGGAACGCGCTCGTAGAAATCGTGCGCCACCAAGTTGAACACATCCTCTTCCAGGTTCGCGCCTGTGCATGAAATACCGTGAATTTTGTCGTGCCGGATCATCTCCGCGAGGGAAATGCCGAGCTCGGCTGTACTCATCGCGCCCGCCAACGTCAGGAACATTTTGCCCCCGCCGTCGAGATGCTTGATAAAACCTTCAGAGGCGTCCACAAGGGCCGCCGCGTTGAAATGCCGGAACTGATGCTTGATGAATTGAGAAATCGGACCGCGACTCATACCTTCTCTAACGTAGCGTCCTCACTTTCCGAGTCGCAAGGCAGCGGAATTACTCCAGCTGAAGCGGTACGTACAGCAGCCGGCCTTCGCGCTCCACAAGCAGCACCGCGTCGTCGCCCGGTTTCATGGCGTCGAGCATGTTCCGCAACTCGCTCACGCCCGCGACCACCCGCCGATTGAGCGCGTAGATGACATCGCCGACCATCAGCGCCGATCCGGAGTAAGGAACGTTCGCGTTGCGCGCTGCTACCACCACGCCGTTCGGACGCCGCAGATTCGGCATCAGCTCGCGGACCGCGTCGCCGACGTCCACGCCGATTACTCCGAGCTTCGGCACCACGTTCTTCACCGGATCAACGCTGTCGGCCAGCGCATCCATCGCCTTGCCCGACTCTTCTTCCGTGATCACCGGGAGATCGAGCTGGTTGTCTCCTCGCTGCACCCGGATCGTCACCTTCGTCTTGGGCGCGAGGCGGAAAATGCTCGCTTCGAGCTGATGAACGCTGTCCATCCGCCGCCCATTGAGGCCAACAATGATGTCATCCACTTGAATGCCAGCGTGATCCGCCGGTCCCTGCGGTTCCAGGTCCGACACGATTACGCCATGATGCGTTTGCAGGGACAGGCCATCCGCCATCTCCGGAGTGACCGTTTGCGCCACCAGCCCCAGCTGCGCCCGATGCACGTGCCCTTGCGTCTTCAATTGCCCGTAGACCTGCTGCGCCAGCTTGCTGGGAATGGCAAAACCGACGCCTTCGCTGCCGCCTGATTCTGTAAAGATCAGCGTGTTGATTCCGACGACCCGGCCCTCTGAATCCACTAACGGGCCTCCACTGTTCCCCGGATTGATCGGCGCATCGGTCTGGATGTAGACCATGGTGTCCTCGGCCTTGATCTGGCGGGCTACGGCGCTCACGACACCGAGGCTGACGGAATTATCCAGCCCGAACGGATTTCCGAGCGCTAGCACAAGCTGGCCCTGCTTCAGTCCATCGGAGTCGCCGAACTCGAGAAACGGCAGATTCTTGGCGTCGATTTTGATGACCGCCAGATCGCTTTCGTGGTCGATGCCGACGATGGATCCGGTCTGCGGCCTGTTTGCGGTGCGATTGCCGCCTTCCAGAGCCTCGGCCTCGGTCCGGATATTCAGCTCCACTTTGACGCTGTGCGCGCCCTTCACGACGTGCGCATTCGTCAGGATGTAGCCGTCCGGGCTCAAGATGATACCCGACCCGCTGGAGTTCTGGGCGGTCAGCACTTGCCCGCCGCTGTCGGCGCTGTCGGAAGGGACGTAGCTCCTGACGAAGATCTGCACCACCGCGCGACCGGCCCGCTGTGAGATTTCTTCAAATGACGTGCTCAACTGGCGCAGCACGTCCGTTTTCTGCAGGTTCGGGGTCACGGGCGCTTTCTTCGAGGGGGGCTCGCCCTGCTGGGCGGCGCTGGCCAGCGTTATCCCCAGGCAGAAAGCAATCAACCATTTAGAAACCGCTGAACGTGTATTGAGCATCGCTTCTACCGGGTATTGATGCCGCTCGAAGCAAATTAAATTCCCAACAATTGTTAACCTCAAACGAGTACAAAACTCGATTTGCAGGTTCGCATTCGCATCTCAGTCGGCCCGAGGCACGCAGGCGCTTCGCCAGGTCGTCCGTCGGGCAGGGAACCGTCCTCGCTGTTGACCGAGGAAGAGCCTCGCCTGAGCAAGCCGGAGAAACCCACCGCGGCGCTGGGAGCCTCTTCGCGCGTTGCGCTTGGGATATTGGTCAGCCGTATTACCGGCCTGCTCCGCCAAAGCGTCTTTGCACACTACTTTGGGGCTTCGAGCGTTGCCGATGCGTTCACGGCTGCAGTGCGCATTCCCAATACGCTGAATAATCTGTTTGGCGAGGGGGTGCTTTCGGCATCCTTTATCACCGTTTATTCCAGGCTCCGTGCGAGGGGCGATGGCGAAGCTGCCGGAAGATTAGCCGCGGCTATCTTCGGGTTGCTGGCCGTGGTTTGCTCGGTGCTTGTGCTCATCGGTGTGGCGGCGGCTCCGCTGCTGGTGGACGTGATTGCGCTCGGGTTTCAGGCCGAGCGGCGAGCTCTTGCCATCCATCTGGTTCGGATTCTTTTTCCGGGCACGGCGATGCTGGTGATGAGCGCCTGGTGCCTCGGCGTTCTCAACAGTCACCGGCGATTTTTGCTTTCCTACACCGCTCCGGTCGCTATGAATCTCGTTATGATCGGCTGCCTCACGATGTTCGGGAGCGGCGCGGCGCAGGAACGTCTGGCCACTGACCTCGCGTGGGCGTTCGTGCTCGGAAGCGTGCTGCAGTTCCTGGTGCAGGTTCCGCGCGTGCTGCAGCTGTTGCCTGATTTTCGCCCGTCTTTTGAGACCCGGTCGGATGACGTCAAGACCGTGGTCCGCAACTTCGGGCCCATCTTCATGAGCCGCGGCGTTGTGCAGTTGAGTGCGTTCGTCGATTCCATTATTGCGAGCGAATTGCCGAATGGGGCCGTTGCGGCGCTCAGCTACGGACAGACGGTTGCACTGCTGCCTATCAGCCTGTTCAGTATGTCGGTTTCGGCTGCCGAACTGCCGGCGCTGTCGAGTGCGGTCGGCACTCAGGATGAGGTCGCGGCATTCCTTCGAAAGCGGCTGAGCGCGGGATTGCGGCGGATTGCATTCCTGATTGTTCCGTCGGCTGCGGCTTTTCTCCTGCTTGGCGATGTCATCTCAGGCGCGCTTTTCCAGTCGGGGAAGTTTGGCCATAAAGAAGCGGTCTGGCAGTGGGGCATTCTTGCGGGCTCTGACGTGGGGCTTCTGGCGAGTGGTTTCGGGCGGCTTTTTTCGTCCTGTTATTACGCGCTTCTGGACACGAAAACGCCTCTCCATTTCGCGACGATCCGAGTGATTCTGACCACGGTCCTCGGCGTCTTGTTTTCGCTTCCGCTGCCCCACTGGCTCGGGATCGATCCCAGGTGGGGCGTTGCCGGACTGACTGCCTCAGCAGGAATTGCCGGCTGGGTCGAATTCACGCTGCTGCGCCGCGGTCTGGCCCAGAAGATCGGACCGGTGCCGATTTCAAGCACTTATATGAGCAAGTTGTGGGCGATGGCTCTTTCGGCGGGAGTGCTCGGGTATTTCGCGAAGCTTGGGATGGGAAGCACACATCCGCGGCTTTTGGCTGCTGTGGTCCTGCCGTTGTTCGGGATCGTATATCTTGGCGGGACAGCCCTTCTCGACGTCCAAGAATCGAAGGCGTTCCTTTCGTCTGTCCGGCGGCGACTCGGGCTCGCGGGATCATAGGATTGAGGAAAACCATCGGGGAGCGCCCGGTTTGCACGACTTGAGGCTAGCTCGCCCGTCCCGCCTGCATCAACTGCTCGGCCTGCTTCAAAGCCTCGGGCGTGACGTGCTCGCCAGAAAGCATTCTGCCGATTTCCTGGGCTCGCTGTCCCGGTTCCAGTTCGTCCACTTCGGTGGTGACGCGTCCGCTTTTTTGGCGCTTTGAAACGGCATAGTGATGGTCTGCGAACCCGGCAATCTGCGCCAGGTGCGTCACGCAAATGACCTGGCTCGTCTTGGAAAGCGTCTTTAGCCGCCGTCCCACCGCTGCTGCCGCTGCCCCGCCTACGCCCGCGTCCACCTCGTCGAAGACTAGCGTGTGCAAGACGCCATCGCCTTCGGTCGCGCCCATGACAGTCTTCAAAGCAAGCGCGATGCGGGAAAGCTCGCCGCCAGAGGCAATCTTCTCCATCGGCTTCAACTCCTCGCCGCGATTGGGCGACACCAGGAACATCACTTCATCCACGCCCGCCGCAGTTGCCGGGCCGCGCTTCAGATCGACCCGCAATTGGGTGCCGCTCATCGCCAGAGCTTTCAGCTCTGTTTCCACCTGCCGGCTCAGTTTCGCCGCAGCCGCACTCCGCTTCTGGCTTAGCTCGTCGGCCAAATGCTGGTAGCGCTCCTCTGCCTGCGCTGCCTCTTTCTCGAGGGCCGCCCGGTGCTCGCTGGCGTTTTCCACTTCGTCGGCTTTGCGGGCCACATCGTCGTGAAATGTGACTACCTCTTCCAGCGTGCCGCCGTACTTTCTCTTTAGCCGCTCCAGCGCTGCCAGTCGGCTCTCTACATCTTCCAATCGATTCGGATCCGCTTCCAGGTGACCCAGATAGTCGCGCAGCGCATACGCAACCTCTTCCACCAGCACCGAAGCCTGCTTGAGGGATCCTCCAGCCTCGCCTAGTGTTGAATCGATCCGGGTCAGCTCATCCAGCCGTTTGGCCGCGTGCCGCAGCTGGGTAGTAGCGCTGTCGGGGTCGTCGTAGAGAGCTGCAAAGGCGGCCGCCGCGCTCTCCTGCAATCGCGTTACATTCTGCAAGACCTTTCGCTCCGCCCCGAGTTCGACATCTTCGCCCGGCTTTGGCTTTACGGAATCGATTTCGTTGCGCTGAAACGTCCACAGATCGAGCAGGCGCAGCTTTTCCTGTTCGTTCTTGCTTAGATCCGCAAGCCGTTCGCGAATCGCACGCCACTCCGAGTAAGCAGCTCCCACCCGGCGCAACCACTCTCCGGAATGCGCAAACTCGTCGAGCAACTGCCGCTGGGTCTGACTGGAGAACAGTTGTTGCTGCTCGTTCTGCCCGTGAATGTCGCCCAGCGCCGAAGCTAACTGCTTGAGCAGCGCCGTCGTCACCAGCCGGTTCGCTACAAACGCCCGTGACTTACCGTTGGCCGTGATCTCGCGCTCCACGATTAGCTCTTCGTCGGGGGCGTGCTCAATGCCGGCCTCTTCGAGCAGCGCTCCGAGCGCGGGGCTGTTGCTCACGGTGAACACTCCGGAGACGCGCGCCTTCGATTCACCGCTGCGAATCATCTCGCCCGAGGCCCGAGCCCCCAGCAGCAGGCCCAGCGAGTCCACCACGATGGATTTGCCGCTGCCCGTCTCGCCGGTCAGAACGTTGAGTCCCGTGCCGAACCGTATGCGAGCCCGCTGGACCACCGCGTAGTTCTCAACAATCAATTCCAGCAGCATGTGACCGAATTATACGAAGGGTTGCCGTTGAAGGCCGCGACTCTATAATAGTGACGAAGCGTAGGAGAGGAACTCTAGATTGCACTTTGTGCTTGCTCCCGCGGAGCTTACCCTGTGGGACATATTTCAGAACTTAAGGCCCGTTCCCTTAGCCATCATTGTTGTCCTGATCGTGTTTTCGCTCTTCTCCTGGACGATTGTCTTCTCGAAGAGCGGCGTGTTCAGCAAGGCGCGCCGGGAGAATCGGAACTTCCTTCGGGCATTCCGCAAAGCGAATAACCTGCAATCGGTCGCGATTGCCAGTGAGCAGTTCGGCACAGCGCCCCTGGTGGCCGTTTTCGATTTCGGATACGGCGAGATTGAGCGTCAGGTGAAGCAACGCGGCTCACTCATCAATGCGCCCGCCGTGGAACGCAGCCTGCAGTTGGGAATCAGCGAAGAAGTGACCAAACTGGAGATGAACATGAGCTGGCTTGCCACGGTCGCGTCCGTTTCCCCCTTCATTGGACTGTTCGGGACCGTGTGGGGCATCATCGACGCCTTCCAGGGGTTGGGCAACGCCGGCAGCGCCAGTCTTCGGGCGGTCGCGCCCGGCATCTCGGAGGCGCTTGTCACAACCGCAGTCGGGCTCTTCGCCGCCATTCCCGCGGCCATCTTCTACAATCTGTTCGGGGCACGCATCAAAGAACTCGGTACCCGGATGGAGGATTTCGCCATCGAGTTCCAGAACTTCGCGGAACGGGATTTCGGCGGGTAGATGGCTTTCTCGTTCGGCGGCAGTTCAGGCAGGCGAGGACGCCGGTTCGGCCGCTCCGCGGCCATGTCGGAGATCAACGTTGTTCCGCTGGTGGACGTCGTATTGGTGTTGCTGATCATTTTCATGATCACCGCCAATGTGATGGAGTTCGGCCTCGACATCCAGGTTCCCAAAGTACGGCGCGTTCAGAATACGGCTCAGGATCTGCCGGTTGTTAGCATCACTAAGACTGGCGAGTCGTTTCTGAATGACAAGCCGATCAACATCAATCTATTGGCCCAAGGCATCCACCAGCGCTTCCGCAACGCCACCGCCGTGTACGTTCGCGCCGATAAAGAAACTCCCTGGGACGCGATTGCCCAGATTGTGGCGGAACTCGGCGAAGCCCGGTTCGACGTCAGAATGGTGACTGCTCCGGTTGATACTGCCGCCCGGCAGCGCCGTTAGCTCATGCCAGCGCAGCCGCATCAGCTCGATGTCCTCGATCAGCGTGATCCGCTCGCAACGCCGTTCCTGGTGTCTCTCATCGTTCATCTGAGCCTCTTGGGGCTTCTTGTCTTCGGCTGGTACTGGATGAATCGAGCGCGTGAAACGCTCGGTGATCTCAATCCCGCCGGCGGACCCGCATACGCTGTCTCGGCCGTCAGCAAGATCCCCATTCCCCAGCCTGACGCCCCGCAAAACCCCGTCGCGGCCGACACCAAATCAACCGTTCCAGTTGCCCCTGCCAAGCAGGACGTTGAAAAGAAAGCGCCTGAGCCCGACAGTAATGCCTTTGAGATTGCCGAGAAAAAGAAGCGACAGGCGCCACAACCTCTACATCAGCAGCAGTACATGCAGCCAGCCCCCAAAAATCAGGTTTACAGCCAGACACGCACTGCTGTCTCCAGCCCCATGTACGGCGGCCAGAGCGGCGCCGGGCAAGTGGGCATCGGTCCTAACTCTCCGCTGGGAACGCGACTGGGCTGGTATGCCGAAATCGTGCGCCAGCGTATCGCTCAGCAATGGCTCACCAACGGCCTCGACGCTCGATCACAGCAAGGCCCGGCGGTCGTAAGCTTCGTCATTATGCGGGACGGCAGCATTCAAAACGTTCAAGTGGTGCAGGGAAGCGGGAATCCGAATATCGACAACACCGCGCAACGCGCTGTGTACCAGGCGAGTCCGCTCCCACAATTACCCCCGCAAGTGACTGACAGCTATATCTCGGCGCAATTTACCTTTAACTTACGTTGATGCAAATAAGACGACTTATCACTTTTGCCGCGCTGCTTCTCTGCGGCCGCCAGTGGCTTGCGGCCGGCCAGCAGATCGAAGGCAGAATCGAAAAGAACCCCGGAAAACCTTTCGTGGCCGTGACCGACTTCCGAGCTTCTGGCGCTGCTGCCGCGTTCGTCGCGGCTTTCAATACGACGGTTGCGGCCGACCTGGCCGGTTCGCCCGTCATTAATTTCGTTCCCAAGACTCTCTATCCCATCCAGCCGCCGCAACAGCCCTCCGATCTCATCGCCGGTGTCGCGCCTCCCGCACGCGGCGCGGTGACCATAGACCCTAAGCGGATTAGCGACTGGAGTCTTCCTCCCGTCTCCACCAACTTCCTCGGAATCGGGTACGCTGCTGAAAGCAACGGGCAATTTGTTGTCTTCGGATGGTTCTACAGCACCGCACCCACTATCGCCACTCTGCAGCAGGCGCAAGTGTTCGGGAAGGTCTATACTGCGACGCTCAACGAATCGGGCGCTGTCGATGCGGGCCACCGCTATGCGGCCGATATCCTCGCCCAGTTTGGTGGCAAGAGCCTGGTCGGCACTCATATCGTGTTTGTCTCGGACCGCTCGGGCTCCAAAGAAATCTGGGTCATGAACTGGGACGGCACCGAACAACGGCAGCTCACACGGTTTGGATCCATCAGCACTTTCCCTTCTGCTTCTCCGGATGGACATGCCGTGGCGTTCACAAGCTATGCTAACGGGAGTCCTAACATCTACATGCTCTCGCTCGATACGGGCCGTAAGCTGCCTTTCTACAATCAACGCGCGTCCATGAACGCCTTCATCAGCTTCACTCCCGATTCCAAGCGGGTCGTGTTTTCCTCCACCGCGGCCGCGGGTCCGGCGCAGCTGTACCTCGCCAACGCGAACGGCAGCGACCTGCGCCGCATCACGTCCTCGGGCGCCATCGAAGTGGAAGCAAAGATCAATCCCAAAACCGGGAACGACATGGTGGTGGTATCTGGCCGCTCGGGCATGCCGCAGATCTATCGCATGAATCTAGAGGGCGCCGATGTTTCTCGGCTCACGGCGGGCACGGGGGAGGCGACCAATCCTTCCTGGAGCCCGGACGGCAGCCATATCGCTTTTGCCTGGACGAAAGGCTTTGAACCTGGCAATTACAATATCTTCCTGATGGATGTCGCGTCGCAGCAGACCACGCAGCTGACGGCCAACGAGGGAAGAAATGAGAATCCGAGTTGGGCCCCGGATGGCGCGCACCTGGTTTACGCCTCCAAGCGGGGACGCCAGTCTCAGATCTGGGTCATGAACGCCGATGGCACCGGGAAACGTGCGCTGACGCAATCCGGCAGCAATGAAAAGCCGGTATGGGTCAACGCCGCGCAGTAGTAGCATACATCTTCAAGCAGGGAACTTACTTTGATAGGGAGACTAGACAACATGACGAAACGTAGAGCGTCGCTGGCTGCAGCGACAATGCTCGCGTTGTTTACGGCAGCTGGATGCCACAAGAAAGCGGCCCCGCCACCGCCGCCGCCCGCGCCTCCAGCTACCGCGCCAGCGGCTGCCAAGCCTACCATCAGTTACTTTGCGGCTGAGCCAGACAGTGTCAATAGCGGACAGCCTTCTCAACTGCGTTGGTCAGTGAACGATGCCACTTCCGTCGAGATCGATAACGGTATCGGGACCGTCAGTCCGAACGGCCGTCGCGCCGTTTATCCGACCGCGACCACAACTTACACGCTGACTGCGACCAACTCGGGCGGAAGCAGTACCGCCGCCGTCACCATCACGGTTACTTCGGCTCCGCCGCCGGCCGCGCCCGCCGCGCCGACCCAGTCCGTGGCTGAAATCCTGGCCAGGCAGGTACAGGATCTCCATTTCGACTATGACAAGAGCGATGTCCGCCCCGAAGATCAGCCGATTCTTCAAGCCGATGCCACCGCGCTGAAAACTATCTTCGGCATGGATGCCGGCTTTGTCGTCACGATCGAAGGCCATTGCGATGAGCGTGGCTCGGCTGAATACAACCTTGGATTGGGAGACCGTCGCGCCTCTGCCGTCAAGGACGCACTGGTGCAACTGGGTCTGCCGGCAGATAAGCTGAAGACAATCAGCTACGGAAAGGAACGGCCGCTCTGCACGGATGCCGCGGAAGAGTGCTATGCCAGAAACCGGCGCGCACACTTCTCCACCGGCCAGTAAGCAGTTCGGGACGAATGTCTCCTACACTGGAGACAAGCTTGCACTGGAGACAAGCTTGGAACGGGGACGGATTGTATCCGTCCCCTTGTGGTTAAGGAGTTATTTTATGAAGTTATTCCGCATTGCCGCCCTGACGATTGCCTGTTCTTCGTTCAGCTTCGGCGCCAGCAAGGAAATCATTGAACTCCAGCGGGACGTCGCCCTCCTGCAGGACAAGATGGACACGATGCAGCGTGACCTCGATACCAAGCTCGGCGAACTTTCCGCCATGCTGCAGCAGTCTCAGGACAATGCCCAGAAAGCCAATTCCCAAATTCAGGATGCAGTCACCAACGGCGTCGGCCGCCAGTTGGCGCCAGTTGCCGGGATGAACTCCAAGGTCGATGCCATGGGCGACGATGTTCGTTCCTTGAGAGACGCGCTCAACGACCTCGGCGCGCGCCTGGAACGCATGGACGCCAAGATCACGGACGTCAAGAACCAGATGCAGATCATTCAGAATCCTCCTGCTGCCCCCGGAGCACAGCCAACCACCGGAGCGCCTGGATCTGCCGTCGGGCCGGCAGCCGGTCCGGGCAGTGCGTCGAATTCGGCTCCTCCGCCGGGAATGAGCGCCGAAAAAACCTACACGGACGCCCGTCGTGACCTGCAGACTGGAAACGCCGATCTGGCGTATCAGGAGTTCCAGCAATATCTCACGTATTACCCGAACACCGAGCTGGCCGCCAACGCGCAGTACTATCTCGGCGAAATCAACTACAACAAGGGAAACTACAGCGGAGCCATCAAAGCCTTCGACGATGTCCTCGAACGATATCCTCAGAATCCGAAGACGGCGGATGCCCGCCTCATGAAAGGCATGGCGCTCGTCCGTTCCGGTCAGAAGAGCCGGGCCATCCAGGAGTTCCGCGCCCTGGTGGAAAGCTATCCTCGCAGCGACGACGCCAGGAAAGCGCGCCAGCAGCTTCAGCAGCTAGGCGCTTCCGCGTCCACATCAACGGCGCGACGCCGTTAAGCTTCAGTCGGGATAATCTCGCCAACCCCCAGCGCGCGCAAACTTGGCTCAAGCGCGGCTCGGTCTCCTACCACGAGCCAAACCAGCGCATTTGGATTCAATACCGATTTAGCCATACACTCGACGTTTGCGACCGTCAGCTCTGACACGTGCTTCACGTAGGAACTGTAGTAATCGAGGGGCAATCCAAACTGCAACAGATCGCTGAGCAAGCCTCCCACCGCATTCATCGTTTCATGCGAACCCGGAAGTTCCGCTACTTCCTGCTGCTTCACCTTCGCCAGTTCCTCCTCGGTCACCGGCCGGCTTCCCAGCATTCCATTCACCTCCTTCAGCATCTCTGAAACAGTATCGGCCGTCTTGTCGCCCTGCACGGACGAATAGGCCAGAAACGGCCTCTGCGCCCGCGCGCCGTAGAGCAGGGAAGCAGCGCCATAGGACCAATGCTTGTCCTCCCGCAGGTTCATGTTCAGCCGCGCACCGAACGTGCCTCCGAAGATGTTGTTCATTGTTTCGAGCGCCGGCTCTGTTTTCGCGTCGTGCGGCGGCGCGATCGTGCCTGCAATCACCACCGAATGCAATGCACCCGGCTTGTCGATCAGGTAAATGGCGGGCTTAGAAGGCAACGGCACCGGTGCTACGTTCTTCACCGGCACATCGCCAGCGCTCCACTCGGCGAAATACTTCTCCAGTTTTGGTTTGATCTCGGCAAGGGTTGTGTCCCCGACGATCACCATCGTCGAGTTGTTCGGCTTAAACCAGGACTGATGGAACTTCACCACGTCCTCCCGGGTTAGCCCTGTCACGCTTTCTTCGGTCCCCGAACCGGTCAAAGGCAAGCCATAAGCATGCTTGGGGCCGAACAGCAGCGGGGGCAGCGCGCGCAGAGCCATCTGGATCGGCGTCGCCTTTTCGTTCGCAATTGTTGAAAGCTGAAGCTGTCGCTGCCGCTCAAAATCGGTTTCGGGAAATGCGGGGTGGAGAATAACGTCGGCGTAGATATCAAGCGCATCGTCGACCGTTGCGGTCAGGGCCGACAGATACACCGTGGAGATGTCCAGATTGCTTCCCGCCGTGATCTGCGCACCCAATGATTGCAGTTCTTCACTGATCACGAGGGCATTACGCCTAGCCGTCCCGCCCGTGAGAAGCGCTGCCGCGAGTCGTGACGTCCCGGGCGCGCCAAACTGGTCCGCCGCGTATCCCGCGTCGACTTCCAGCCAGAAATTCACCACCGGAATTTCATGACGTTCCGCAACCAGGATTTTCAAGCCGTTGCTCAGCCGGCCCTCATGAATGGGCGGCAGGCTCAACTCATGCGGCGTGCCGAGTGCAGGCGCTTCGCTTCGGTCGACAGGCGCGGCCGGCGTACGGGCTACAAAAGGATTGACTTTCAGTTCGTAAGTGCCATTTGAGAGCCACTCGCGCGCCGTTTCTCTCAGATCCTCGGCCGTTGCCTGCTCCAGATTTCGCAGCCGCCCCTTGTATCCGTGCGGAGTGCCCAGGTAGGTTTGATTCGTTGCCAGGATATCGGACTTACCGCCGAATCCGCCAATGCGCTCGACGCCTCTGACGAATGCCGCGTATGACTGCGTCTTCATCCGCGAAAGCTCATGTTCCGTCGGACCATCCTGCAGAAACCGGTCCAGCTCCTCTTCGACGGCCCTTTCGACCGCTTTCAGATCGCGGTCGGCGCGCGCGGTCGCAGTCACAACGAACTGGCTTCCAATCTCCCGTTCATCCAGATACGCCGACACCTGCGTCGCAATCTGGTCGTCATACACCAACCGCTTGTACAATCGCGACGACTTACCCGATGACAAAACCGCAGCCGTCAGCCGCAACCGGTCCGCCGCCACCGTTCCATATTCCGGCACGTTCCAGACCTTATAGATACGCGCCTGCGGCACGCGATCTTCGACTGTCTCGCGATGCCGGTCCGTCAGCCTGGCGATCCAGGTACGCTGATGCGATACCGGGGGCCCGGGGGCAATGTCCCCGAAATAGCGCTTTGCTTTTTCGAAGGCATCCGCTGTCGAGACATCTCCGGCAATTACCAGAACGGAATTTGAAGGCGTGTAATAGGTCTTGAACCACTCGCGAACATCATCCAGCGTCGCCGAGTCCAGGTCCTCCATGGAACCGATTACGGTGTGGTCGTACGGATGCCCAACCGGGTAGGTCGACCGCACCACGAGGTCTTCCACAACGGCGTACGGCTGATTGTCGCCCTGCCGTTTTTCGTTTTGTACTACCCCGCGCTGAAGGTCCAGCACTTCTTGACTGATGGTGTTGTAGAAATGACCCATTCGGTCGGATTCTGCAAACAGCGCAAAGTCCAACGCGGAGGTCGGTACGTTCTCGAAGTAGTTCGTGCGATCTTCGCTGGTGGTGCCGTTTAGGTCGGTTGCGCCCACGCGCTCCATAGACTCGATGTAGCTGCCCGGTAGATGTTCTGTGCCGCCGAACATCAAGTGCTCAAATAGGTGTGCGAAACCTGTCTTGCGTGGCTTTTCGTTCTTGGAGCCGACGTGATACCAGAGATTGACGGCCACAATCGGGGTTTTGTGATCTTCGTGAACGATTACTTTCAGGCCATTGCCAAGAGTAAATTCTTCGCATGGGATATCAAGATTGGAAAAATTCATTGAAAAGCGTCGAAAACGCCACAATAACAGATGCTTGTCGATGGGGGCAGGATGGGCGATTCTCGCCGGCTACGCGGCCCTGCTACTTTTACTACTGCCACTTCAGTCTTTGTGGCTAGACGAATTGATGGAAGTGGTGGCTACCGCCGGTCTGCCGCTTCATGATGTTGTGGCAGGTTATGCGGCCCACTCGGCAGGTCAGTCGCCGCTCGGTGCACTGGAGCAGGCGTTCAGCATACGACTCCTCGGGTTCTCCGCCTTCGCGGCGCGGCTTCCTGCCGCCATCGCCAGCATTCTCGGGTGCGCCGGAATGCTTGTGCTTTCTCGCAAAGCCGGGGTGCAGCGGGCATGGGTGGCGCTGGTGCTGTTTGCGTCCTTGCCGCTCGTGCTTCGTTATGGCGCGGAGGCGCGGCCGTACTCGCAGGCATTGTGCATCGCGGTCTGGCTCACTGTTCTCTTCCTGGATCTTTTGCAGGGCCCGGCGCTTCGTTCGTTCACGATCTACGCGGCCCTGCTGGCGATTGGCCTCTACACGCAGCCGTTTGTGCTCTTCGTCGCAGCCGGTCAGGCTTTCTTTCTGATGGTTCGAAAACGGTGGGCTCTTCTCGCTCCGTTTTCCGCGGTGTTGGTCGTCGCGACATGCGCTTACTTGCCCTGGTATTTTCATTCCCGAGGCTACTGGAAGCAGGAGATTGACGCCGCACAGCTTCACTTTCACCTGCAAGCGAGGCTGGCGTTGCTGATTCCGAGAGAACTGACTGGAGCCGGATACGTCGGGGCACTGGCGGTCGTGCTGCTCGCCGTTTATGGAATCCCCTGCTTGCGCAAAGAAGGAAGCGACTGGCTTCTCTGGGGTGCGATGATTCTCGCTCCGGTCTGCCTGGCTATTCTGGCCGATTTTGTCTTCGATTACTTTTTTGCCATCCGCCAGGTCATCTTTGTGCTTCCGCCTCTTGCTATGGCAGGCGCCGCGGGCCTGGAAAGAATGTATAAAGAGAGGGGGGCTCGCCTTGCAGTGACAACGGCCACTCTGCTGGTCGCGCTCAACACCGGTTACGCAATTCACTGGTTCACCAAGCCCCGCGAAAACTGGGCCGCTGCTGCTCAAATATTGAAGCGCTCCGCCAGCTCCGGAGGCTGTTTCCTTGCTCTGCCCTCCGGTTCGAAGGTGTACTACGAATTCTTTCAACCCACGCTCAAAGCCTACGAATGCACCGAAGCAGACCTCAGAAAGCGATCGGCGATTGCCCTCGCGGTCAGCCCCTACCTGGTCGACCGCGAATCGGACATTGGCACCGAGGGGAAACTGCGAGCCGCAAACTTCAAGCTCCTCGACAAAACGGGAAGCGCCCAGCCCCAGGTTCGCCTCTACGTGCGTGAGGCGGAGGAACATTGAGCCAAAGAACATAGCCGGCTCGCGAAGTTATGATATGCATCATGCGGAGATCTGCTTCTGGGGGATGCGATTGCAGGAATCCTGGGCGCTGTCGTTGCGGCGCCCTCCACGGTGCTGGCCTCCGTTCTTGTAAACGAATACCTGGTGCACAAGACCCGGTCAAGAGAAGCAGTTGCCAACCGTTGAGTTTCACCTGAACGAAAAAAAACCCGTGCGAGGCTTCGAGCGTTCCGACCGCGCGTTCTAGCAGCCTGCCGCAGGGAGTTCGTTGACGCCTGACAAGGATCCGTCGGCCGAAAGAGTAGCGAGTTGTTTGAGCGGTATTGGGTTCGGAAAAACCGCTGGGACAGGCTCCGCTTTCGAGTCGCAAACGGGCGCTGGATCACTTCCGGGACTCCTCACCCTGTTGTCAAGCGAGTGACGATGTGAACAAGTCAATGCTGGTTCTGGCTTATTGATTGGCATCGTGTCGTGCAAACTGATACACTTCTGCCGTTGCCCTACATCATTTGTTGCATCTCACCTCGCCAGCACCTGTGATGTGACATGCTCTGCGTGTGAGTGCAGCAAGTTGATGAACGTCGTCCAACCTTCTTCGACGGAGGTGGCGAGATGACCCAGCACGCCTTGGTGCTTGAGCGTCAGTTCGCAGCCGCTTTCTACCGGAACAATGTCGATCTGAATGAGGCTCGGCTCCGACCATGCAGCGGGCACGCACAAGGTGAAAACGAGACGGCGCGGCCGTTCGATTTCGAGATATTCGCCGAAATGATCGCTGTCTTTGCCAATACGGCGTACGACAAAGAGAAACTTCCCACCCACCCGGGCATCAACGTCGGCTCGGACAATATCCTGTTTTCCGGGATGCGTGAATAAGAAGTGACGGGCTCGTTCGGGATCTAGCCAAGCCCCAAACACGCGTTCCGCACTTGCAGCGAAAGACCGCTTCACCGTTACCGTCATCGTGTTCCGGCCTGGTTCAGCAACTATCATTGGTGTTCATTGTCCTTTCTTCTTCCTCTGTTCGTCTTCCTTGGTCAACAACTCCTGCAAAGCATCAAGCTGCCGATTCCAGAATTTTTCGTAGTAAGCCAACCAAGCCTGTGCAGGTTTCATCGCGTCGGCGTTCAGCCTGACCATTTGAAAGCTCCCCTGCTTTTGCCGTCGGATCAAACGAGCGTTCTCAAGCACATTGAGGTGTTTCGATACAGCCGCAAGCGACATATCGTAGGGCCTGGCGATTTCTCCCACGGTTTTTTCGTTTGTAGCGATATCCCTCAGGATTGAACGGCGCGTGGAATCCGATAGCGCATGGAACACCGAATCCAGTTGTTCTGCTGATTTAACCATCCGGTTGAAGCCTAGCGCGGATTCCATTCGATGTCAACTGCCGTGCTCGGCGCAGGCTATAACCCCAGACCGTGGTAAATGGACAAACAAAGTAACTGCGCGAAACGTGGACTTCAACAGTTAACCAAACGGTTGACAGATGTTCCGAGGTCGGGTTATTATTCAACCAGATGGTTAAGCGCCATCGCAAGGAGAACTATGCGACTATTCTATTCACAATATTTGCTGGGGCAGTAATCGCCGTATTTCCGATGGCTGGTCAGGCAGTCAGTAGCGGGAGCACTGCGCAACCCGGCAATCCGCGCGCCCTCCGGGTGCAGGGGGTCGTCAACGCTCCGGTCGCCCAGGTTTGGCGAGTCTGGACAACTTCCGAAGGCGCAGAAGAGTTCTTCGCCGAGAAGGCAAACATTAAGCTCGCGATCGGTGGCCCGTATGAAATCCAATTTGATCCCAGAGACGACCGGTCGGGGACGAAGGGGCTCAAAGTTCTCAGCTACTCCCCTGAGGAGATGATTTCCTTTCAGTGGAACGCGCCGACTCAGTTTCCGCACGTTCGCAATGGCGGTACTTGGATTGTTGTCGAAATGCGGCCTAAAGAAAAAAACCGGACCCTGGTAACCATTTCGCATTTGGGATGGAAGGACGGTCCGGAGTGGGACGCCGCGTTCGCTCACTTCGAGCAAGGGTGGGGCGAACTGATGAAGCGCTTGCAGCAACGCTTCGATGAGGGGCCGGTCGATTGGAGCAAGGAACGGATGATGTATCAGGACGCGAAGGGGACAGGGCGCTCGAATTGAGCCGTGACATTAGCCAGATTCGTCCACTATTTATGCTCGGTAAACAGAGCTATCGAAAAGTGATTACGTAGGCAACCGAGTACCGCAGTTCCTGGCTGACGAGAGTGCAATGCGCCGCAGGTCTGGGTTATATGGGATTCCCCTTCGTAGGACGGCCATTAAGATCGCGATCAACCGGTCACAGACGCCTCGCAGAGCCCGTCCGTGGTTATGTCCGGCTCTCGCGGAGCCGGTCATGGTGTGATCGGCTGTTCGCATCCCGTTGAACGCTCGTTCGAGCCCAGTGGTAACAAGCCTCTCGCATGCGCTGATTGCATCCGTATCGCATGAAAACGCGGCGGCTCCGGCCGGTTTGTTTCGTGATCGGGGCAACACCGGCATAGCACCGGAACGCACGTACATCCGCCTGTGCCAACA
>JAOAPP010000135.1 GCA_025462985.1 Bryobacterales bacterium
GAAGCCGGTCTGCACACCATCGGTATCCATCGAGGTCAGCAGGATCTCTCCGGCCCCCAGATATTCGCCACGCTGGGCCCATTCGACTGCGTCGATTCCCTCGTCATAACGCCCGCCCTTGGTAAACACATTCCATCGGCCCGGTCCAGAACGCCGCGCATCGATCGCCAGAACCACCGCCTGGGCCCCGAACTCCTCGCTCAACTCGCTGATCAACTCAGGGCGATGCACGGCCGCAGTATTGACGCTCACCTTGTCTGCTCCGGCTAAGATGATCCGGCGCGCGTCCGCCACGGTGCGGATTCCGCCCCCGACCGTCAGAGGAATGAACACGCGCCTGGCCGTCCGAGCCACTACATCCGCCATGATGGCACGCGCATCGCTCGACGCCGTGATATCCAAAAACACCAACTCGTCCGCTCCCTGCGAGTTGTACCTCTCGGCTAATTCCACCGGGTCTCCCGCATCTTGCAGACCGACAAAGTTCACGCCCTTCACGACGCGGCCGCCCGTGACATCAAGACACGGAATGATTCGTTTCGCCAGCATTAGAGCTTCAAGAAATTCCCGACCACATGCAAGCCGACCGGCCCTGACTTTTCAGGATGGAACTGCACGGCATGCAGATTCTCCTCCTCGATGACGGCTGAATAAGGATGCATGTACTCGCAAACCGCGGCCGTGGCCGGCAATACCGGGGCATAAAAACTATGCGCAAAGTAGGTATAGGGAGCTTCTCTCAGCCCTTCCAGCAACCGGCTCGGCTTCCGCTTCGTCAATGAGTTCCAACCCATGTGGGGAACGCGCGCGCCTCCCACGAATCGCTTTACCTCACCCGGAAAGACGCCCAGCCCTCGGCTTCCCGGCGACTCTTCGCTTCCTTCGAACAGGCACTGCAGCCCTACGCATATTCCGAGAAAAGGCGTTCCTTCTCCGATCTTCTGCAGCAGTGGCTCCCGCAGTTGCAGTTCATCCAATGCCCGCATCATCTGCCCGAAATGCCCGACCCCTGGCAGGATAACCTTGTCCGCCTGCTGCACCTCTTCGGGCCGATTTGTCACAAGGTAAGTCGCTCCGAGCTCATCGAGGGTGTTCTGCACGGACCGAATGTTACCGGCCCCGTAGTCCACGACCACCGTGTTCACAGAAGCCCCTTCGTAGAGGGCAGCTGGTCCTTCAATCGCTCATCCGTCGAACAGGCATACCGCATCGCGCGCGCAAAGCATTTGAAAATGGCTTCGATCTTGTGATGATTGGATCGGCCGTACATCACCTTCGCGTGCAGGTTTGCGCCGGCATGATTCGCAAAGCCCAAAAAGAAATCCTCCAGCAGTTCGGTTTGAAGATCGCCTACGTGGACCACGTTGACCTGCTGATCGTAAACCAGTGCCGGACGGCCTCCCAGATCCACTGCCACCAACGCTAACGTCTCATCCATTGGCTGCACGAAATAGCCTGCCCGGTTGATGCCACGCCTGTCCCCAAGCGCCTTCGAGAAAAGGTCACCGAGCACGATACCGGCGTCCTCCACCGTGTGGTGTTGATCAACGTCAAGGTCGCCCTTTGCATGGAGCGTCAGGTCGAAAGCTCCATGCTTGCTGAATAGCTCCAGCATGTGGTCCAGGAAGCGAACCCCTGTCGAAACATCGTACTGCCCGGCGCCTTCGATACGCAGAGAACCGGAGATCTTGGTCTCCTTGGTGTTACGCTCCAGAGTCGCTTCTCTCATACCCGAGCCACTGCCGCTCCTTCCACCAACGTCTCCAATTGATTGATGTCGTCGATTACGGCGAAGGCTCCCAACTGTTTCAGCAGGGAAGCAATCTCCGCATGGCGCGCATTGTGCGGCGTCGAAACTCCGATAAACGGAACTCCCGCAGCCTGCGCACTCCGCGCATCATCCACTGTGTCGCCGAGATACCAGATCGTTCGGTCGGGGTATGCCTGCTGAATCATCTCGAGACCGTCCGGCGCAGGCTTTGGATTGGCAACACACTCGTCGGTGATCAAAGGATCGAACCGGATATCGTTTGCATAGCGCTCCAGCGTTACGTCTGCTTCGTACTTCGCGCGTCCTGTGAAAATGGCAAGTTGAGCTCGTTGTGAAAGCCGCTGCAGCATTCCGTCACGCGGCATCCACTGCTCATACCGGATGAGCCCGTTCCCGTTTTCACCCAGGAAGACTTCGTTGAAGTACGCAACCACTTCCGGATACTCCACCTCGTTCCCGCGGTCTGCTATCAGCTTATGAGAAAGCAGCCAGTCGTTGTTCCATCCGCCCGCATTCTTGAAATCCTGGATCAGGTCCTGCGACACTGTTTCCCCGGTGAAGTGACGCACTGTTTCCACGATCGCCTCGCGATAGGAACGCGAAACTTCCACCAGCACTCCATCCATGTCAAACACCAGCACGTCAGGCGATCTCACCAAATTCGCTCCAATTCGTCCAGAAATTGCTGAACCTGATCTCGCGTGCCGATCGTCACGCGTACACATCCTGCGATCTCATAGCTCCGGTCCCGAATCAGCACACCGCGGTTTCGCAGCTCATCTCGTATTTCAATCGCTCGATCGCCGGCCTGGAATAAAACGAAGTTCGCCTGGCTCTTGATATAGGGGATGTTCAGCCGCTCCAGTCCGACGTAGAGAAGCTCACGGGCCGTAAGCACTTCGAGAGCATAGTCTTCGATGAACTTACGATCCTGCACTGCGATCCGCGCCGCCATTGCGGCAAGCGCATTGACGCTGTAGGGCGACTGCGCTTTTCGCACATGCGTCATGTTCTCCGCGGTCGAAAACAGGCATCCGCAGCGCATCGCCGCCAGCCCATAAATCTTCGAAAATGTGCGGCTCACAAACAGATTCGAGCGCAATCCCACAAGGCGCATCGCCGTCACGCCGCTGAACTCAAAGTAAGCCTCGTCCACCAGCACTGCCGCATTCTCGGCCTTTTTCAGAATGCGTTCAATCACATTGAGATTCGTGCCGGTGCCGGTTGGATTGTTCGGATTGCTGAGCAGGATAGCCCGTGTAGCCGGAGTGATTCTTTCCATCAACTCGTCTGTTGGAAACGCCAGCGTGCCGGGATGATAATCCAGCTCTTCCACCCTGGCGCCTGCCAGTTGCGCATAGAACCGGTACATCGCATAGGACGGGCGCAGAATCAGCACCTCGTCCCCTTCCCCAATGTATGTATTGATCAGAAGCTGTATCGCTTCATCGGTGCCATTGGTGAGGGTCATCTGCCCGACATCCACTCCAAAGTGCTGGGAGAGATCCTCGAGCGCGTGGTCGTACTCGGGGTAAATGCTGAGATCCGCGGCCGTCAGGAAGCGCTTGATGAAGTCAATGACGTGCGGCGGCGCGCCCACCGTGTTCTCGTTGAAATCCAGCCGCAGTTTATTACGTCGGCCCCCGCTGGGCGGATGGTACGGCGCCATTCGCAGCACAGCATCACGCGGCTTCAGCACTTTCGTCGAGTTTTGGTTACTGGCCAGAACGCACCTCCACTGCGCGCGCGTGCGCCTCTAGTCCTTCGGCGCGGGCCAGAGTCGTGATCGTGGAGGCAAGCTCCTCAAGTGCCGGTCGGGAAAGCTGCTGCACGGCGATCACTTTGACAAAATCCGCCGCTGATAGTCCGCCGCGTAGGCGTGCTACGCCGTTCGTCGGCAAAACGTGACTCGGTCCGGAGGCGTAATCGCCGGCTGATTCCGGCGTGTCCTGACCCAAAAAAACGGTCCCGGCATTCCGTACCAGCCCCAACAAGGATGAATCGTGCAGACTCAAATGCTCCGGAGCGTATTGGTTGGAAAGCTCGGCCGCCAGTTCCATTGAGTTCACGACATAGATGACGCTGCCCCCGTCAATGGCCCCCCGCGCCGTTTCCGCAGTGGGCAGCGTGCTCAACTGGTTTTCAATCTCGTCCGCCACCGCGTGCGCCAACTCCATTGAGGTAGTCACCAGAACGGCACTGGCCGTCAGATCGTGTTCCGCTTGCGCCAGCATGTCCGCCGCGATCACCTGTGCATCGCCTTCCGCTGCAAGAATCAGAATCTCCGTCGGACCCGCCACGAAATCGATACCCACTTCGCCGGCCAGCAGCCTCTTCGCCGCCGTGACATAGGCATTCCCAGGACCCACAATACGCTGGACGCGCGGTATCGTCTCTGTTCCAAACGCCATGGCGGCAATGGCCTGCGCCCCGCCGACCCGATACACCTCCGTGAGCCCAAGCAAATGAGCACACCCCAGGATTTCCACCGACGGTTTTGGGGAAGTAACACAAATGCGCGGTACCCCGGCTGCCTGCGCCAGAACCGCCGTCATCAGCAGCGTGGAGGGCAAAGGATATCGCCCGGACGGCACATAGCAGCCAACCGCATCGAGCGGGCGCACAATCCAGCCCAACTTTCGGCCTCCGCCGAAATCGTCGAAACGCTCGCGTGGAAGTTGCACCGCTGCAAACTCGCGGATATTCGAGATCGCCTTTTCGGCGGCTTCACGCACGGCCGGGCTCATCGCTTCCGCTGCGTTCTCCAACTCCGCCGTGCTCACTCGCAGAGTTTGCTCGCCCAAACCGTCCAGTTCACGGGCGTACCGCAGCAGCGCCGCATCACCTTCTCTGCGAACCGCTCGAAGAATCGGCTTTACTACCGCGTCCCGACCTGTTTCACCCGACTGCCGCTCAATTTGAAACGTATCGGAATCTCGCCAATCGAAGATCTTGATCATCGGCGCTTAGTTCACAATCTTGTTGAGCGGATACTCCACAATGTCCTGCGCTCCAGCTTCCTTCAGCCGCGGGATCAGCACTCGTACCGTCGTCTCATCGAGAATGGTGTTCACCGCCAGCCATTCCTGATCGCTCAGCGGTGAAACCGTGGGATTCTTCAGTGCAGGCAGCACGGACAAGATCGCCGAAAGGTCCTTGGCGCGAACGTTCAGTAGCAGCCCGACCTTCCCGAGTGCATTGATTGCCCCCTCCAGCAACATCTTGATGTCTTGCAACTTCCGCCGCTTCCAGCCGTCGTTCCAGGAGTCGCGGTTGGCAATCAGCTGCGTGTTGGACTCGAGCACTGTGTCCAGGATCCGCAGCTTATTCGCCCGCAGCGATGATCCCGTTTCGGTCACTTCGACGATAGCGTCAGCCAACTCCGGAGGTTTGACTTCCGTAGCACCCCAACTGAACTCCACCTTTGCGCGCACGCCTTTCTTCTGGAGATAGCGCTTGGTAGTGGCGACCAGTTCAGTGGCAATCACCTTCCCCTCGAGGTCCTCAATCGTGCGGAACGGAGAACTCTCTGGGGCGGCAAGCACCCAGCGCACCTTGCCGAAACTCTGCTTGGCATAGATCAGATCCGCAACGGTCTCCACCTGCGCCTCGCTTTCCTCGACCCAATCGCGGCCTGTTAAACCCGCATCCAGCACGCCGTCTTCGATATAGCGCGCCATCTCCTGAGCACGAATGAGCATGCACTCGATTTCGGGATCGTCGATGGCCGGAAAGTAGCTTCGGCTGCTCGTCGTGATGTTGAACCCTGCGCGCCGGAACAGGTCGATGGTCGCGTTCTCCAGGCTGCCCTTCGGAACTCCAAGCTTCAGCTTCATTGCTTGGCTCCGTACACGGCATCAGGATCGTAGACCCGCGGCTCTGTTTCTACCCAACTGCCGTCCTGCAGGGTGCGGTAGAAGCAGCTGTTGTAACCTGCATGACAAACCCCGGGGCCAATGGCCTCGGCCTGGATGAGAAGAGCGTCACCGTCGCAATCGGCGGCAATCGATTTCAGATTCAGGTAATGGCCCGAGCTTTCTCCCTTCGTCCAGAGCTTCTGGCGGGAACGACTAAAAAAGGTCACGTGGCCCGTGCTTACCGTCCTGTCGAAGGCCTCGCGATTCATGTAGCCCACCATCAGCACGCGGCCCGAAGTCGCCTCTTGCACCACCGCGGTGATCAACCCGCTTTGCTTATCGAAATCAAGGAACTCGCTCATCTCGTATTTTTCGCTGCCTGCAATGAAAAAGCCCGCCACCAGGGGCGGGCTCGTAATGACATCTAGACCGGAGTCGGAACCGAGACACGCCCTCTAATGCACCAAAGGATGGTGGGAATGGCGATGATGATGGCGCCGGGTCATCAAACCGAAGTATAACAATTGAGAATATGGCGCCCGCGGCCTGAACAATTTCGGTCAATAATGTTATGAGGAAAGCCTGTGAATATCCTGCGCATGTTTCCGCTGAGAGCGAGGCAATGCCGCGGGGTCCCTGTGGATTTGAAGAATTCCTCCAACTTAAGGCTTGAGCTTACACCCGATAACCGGGTACCTTGGTCGAGTCCCTCTGTATGCCCGCTCGCGAACTAGCCCTCGATCATCCCCTTCCCGACAACATCGACGCCGAACGGTTCGTTCTCGGCGCGATCATGAGCAGCGATACCGCCTTCCTGCAGGTGGCTGGAACCCTCAGCGAAGACGATTTCAGCCTCGAAAAGCACAAACGCATATTCCTGCGCATGAGCGAATTGCATGAGCGTGGCGACAAGATCGACCGCGTCACCCTCGCCAATGAACTGATGAAGCAGGGACAGCTTCAATCGGTCGATGGGCTCAGCTACCTCGTGTCGCTCGATGACGGATTGCCGCAGCTGCATAATCTCGACGGCTACGTCAGCATTGTCAAAGAAAAGTCTCTGCTGCGTCGCATCATCAACGTTTCGCACGACACGATCAATCGCTGCCTGAACTGCGACGAAGAGGCCAAGAACATCTTGGGAGCCGTCGAAGACGCGCTGATGAAGCTCGGCGACGTGCAGTCCAAGAATGCGCTCTCCAGCCCCGCGCAGATCATCACCGAGTACGAAGGCGGCATCAATGCCTTTCTCGACACCAGCAAGCGCATCAAAGGCATCGGCACCGGATTTCTGAAGTTCGACGAAATGACGGGCGGCCTCCGCGAAGGCGAGTTGATCATTCTGGCGGCGCGTCCAGCCATGGGAAAGACGGCGCTGGCCTTGAACATCGCGCAGCACGTCGCCACCAACCCGAAAAATCCGAAGGCCGTGGCGATCTTCTCGCTCGAAATGTCAAAGGAATCACTGCTGACTCGTATGCTCTGCGCTGCCGCGCGAGTGGATCAGCAGCGCTTCCGCGCCGGATATCTGAGCGGCGAAGAGCGTCACGCGCTTCAGGACGCCATGTACAAAATGGTGGAAGCGCCCCTATTTCTCGACGACACCGCTGGCACCAACCTGATGGACGTACACTCCAAGCTGCGGCGTCTGCAGGGGGAGCACGATCTCGGCTTGGTTGTCATCGACTATCTCCAGCTGATGCAGGGGCGCGGCCGCTTCGAGAATCGAGTCCAGGAAATCAGCTCTCTTTCCCGCGGCTTCAAACTGATGTCGAAAGAGCTTCGGGTTCCTTTTCTGGTTCTCTCGCAGTTAAGCCGCGCCCCGGAAACTCGACCCGGCGACCATCGCCCGATGCTCAGCGATCTTCGCGAGTCGGGTTCGATCGAGCAGGACGCCGACATGGTGGGCTTCATCTTCAGAGAAGAGGTTTACCGTCCGGACAAAGAGAGTCTTAAAGGCATTGCGGAACTGATCCTGGCCAAACAGCGTAACGGACCCACGGGTCGTATGAAGCTTGCCTATCTCCAGAAGTTCACTAAATTCGAGAACCTGTCGGCAGATACCGGCGACGACGACGCACCGTTCGAGTAGCATCGGTAGTGGCTGAATCCAGGCTCACTCTCGCTTCCCTGGTCGACGATTTCACACGGCACGGCAGCCAGATTGCCATCGTGTCCCCGCATGGTCTTCGGACGCGCAGGGTGTCCTATAATGAACTGGCCCAATTGTCGGAGCGCTTCGCCGCCGAACTGGTCTCGCGGGGTATTCAAAAGGGTGACCGGGTCCTGATATGGGGCGAGAACGGGCCGGAATGGGTGGCCGCGTTCTTCGGGTCCGTTCTGCGGGGCGTGCTGCCCGTGCCCATCGACTTCGCAAGTGCAACTGACTTCGTGGCCCGAGTGGAACGCGAGGTTGCGCCCAAGCTCATCGTCGGTGACGCATCTAAGATAGTCAGACTCCAGACTTCGGCTCTGGCTTTCGAATCGTTCGCATCAATCACAACCGAAAAGGCCGGGCCGATCGAAGACCTCGCCGAATCCGATCCCGTTCAGATCGTCTTCACGTCCGGCACCACCGGCGAGCCGAAGGGGGTCGTCCACACACACAAAAACGTCCTGGCCAGCCTGCGACCCATTGAATCGGAGATGCAGAAGTATCTCAAATACGAGCGCCCCTTCCATCCGATTCGCATCCTCCACACACTCCCTCTCAGTCACGTGTTCGGCCAGTTCATGGGCCTCTGGATTCCGCCCCTGCTCGCGGCCGAGATCCACTACGAGTCGAGGCTGGTCGCGTCCGAAATCGTCGCGCGCATCAAAAGGGAGCGCATCTCTGTCCTGGCTGCAGTGCCGCGTTTGCTTGATCTTCTGCAGCAGCACCTGATCGAGCCGAATCCCAGCCTCCCGTCCCGCATCTCAGCCGCAACCAAAATCAAGGCCCTGCACCGCTGGTGGCGTTTTCGCGACATACACCGGGTATTCGGCTTCAAGTTCTGGGCCTTCGTCTGTGGCGGCGCCTCGCTTACGCCCGCTTCGGAACAGTTCTGGCAGGCGCTCGGCTTCGTGGTCGTGCAGGGTTACGGAATGACCGAAACCACCGCGCTCGTCAGCCTCAATCACCCGTTTAGGGCCGCTCGCGGAACCATCGGGCAGGTCCTTCCCGGACGTGAAGTACGGCTCAGCGAGGAAGGTGAGGTGCTGGTTCGCGGCGACACAATCTCAAACGCCACTTGGCAAGGTGGACATCTCCAAGCTACCGATTCGGACTGGCTCGCTACCGGAGACCTGGCCGAGTTCGACGCCCACGGCAATCTGCGGTTCAAGGGCCGCAAGAAGGACACCATCGTCACCGCGGCCGGACTGAACATCTATCCAGACGATCTCGAAGCTGCCTTGACCCGCCAGCCCGGCGTCAAAACTGCGGCGGTGATCGAAACGCAAACCGGGCAGGGTCCGGAACCGCTTGCCGCCCTGCTGATGCAGCCCGGAGCTGAACCGGAACCGGCGATCAATGCCGCGAATCGGGAACTCGCCGACTTTCAGCAAATCCGCCATTGGATCGTCTGGCCCGATGCCGACCTCCCACGCACCTCAACAGGCAAACCACTGAAGCGCGAAGTAGCTCGTCGGGTCGCCAGCGGAGAACTGAAATCAGCCGCCTTGTCAGTAGGCGAGCACCTCGACAGCCTCGCGAAAGTCGAATTGCAGGCTCGCCTTGAAGAGCAGTATGGAATCACTCTCGACGACGCAGCGATCCAGCGCGTGGACCCCTCCACCGACGTAAGCCAGCTGATTGCAACAGCGCGGAACACACGGGGAACAGGCGAGCAACAAGTTTACCCGAAGTGGCCCTGGGCGGCCCCGATGCGTTTCTCGCGTAACCTCTTCCTCGACATCATTGCGATGCCGTTGCTCCGCTTCTTAGCCAAGCCCACCGTGCAGTGCAAGGTCGCGAACTTCCCCGAGACTCCCGTGCTGATCGTCGCAAACCACGTCAGCTCTTACGACGCACCCTTTGTCCTGTACGCTCTGCCGCGTCATCTCCGCCATCAAGTCGCAATCGCCATGTCCGGAGAATGGATCATGAACTGGCGGCGTCGACGGAATCAGGGGCATTGGTTTCTAAATCTCGTCGCGCCCATCACATATCTACTGGTTACTGGGCTCTTCAATGTATTTCCTTTGCCTCAGCTCAGCGGCTTCCGCCAGAGTTTCCGACATGCTGGAGAAGCCATTGACCGCGGCTTCAGTGTTCTGGTGTTTCCCGAAGGCCGCCGCTCCGATGACGGCACACCACAGCCGTTCAAAACCGGTACCGGCCTGCTTTGGAAAGAGTTGGGCACACCAGCGTTGACAGTCCGCCTCGAAGGATTGGGGATCGTCAAAAGAACGGGTCAGCGCTGGTTCCGCAGTGGGACGTACCGCGTCGTGGTGGTCGACCTGATTGCGCCACAGCCCACCCGGGCTCCAGAGGAACTGACCAGAATCCTGGAGCAAAGCGTCTTCAGCGATGACGCGCACCCTGCGTAAACATCCCCAGAAACTCGCGTGCGATGCCTTTGAACAAAGGAGCTCCAAACACGCCAATCGCCATGATTCCGCCGAACAGTCCCATTGCTTCGTAGCTCTCGCGCCCCTGTCGCTGCCAGTACACGTCTTTCAAATTCAGCCACAACGCAAACTCATCCAGGGTGAGTGCAGCGGCAATGCCGTAGACCATGGAGCAGAACCGGCCTGCCCACGGCGATGAATTCGGCAATCCGGTCCCTATTTGAATCAGCCAGAGATAACCCACCAGCAGCAGCAATAAGATGCCCCAGACCATGTGATGGATATGTCGCCCACCCATATCGACGTTATGAAACGGTCCGATGTCGTTATGGATCGCGATGGTTATCCCGCGCACGACGAGGACCGAAACAAAAAACCCGAGGGAGGCCAGAAACATCCGTTCCCGACGCGACTCCCCAAGGTGGGACTCATAGATCCGGCGCAATCGCCCGCGCGAAAACACGAGCGCAAGGACTCCCAGAATAAACGCGATGATGATCGGGCCAATCCAGAAGTCCTTATGCAACCACGGCATGGTCAGTGTGTCGCCAGCGCCGTTTTATACATCTCGCCCATGCTCTGGTGCAGAGTCCCAAGGCAGCTTTCTTTCAGATACAACATGTGCCCCGCCCCGCAATAAGACATGGAGACATTTTTCTGAAGCGTCGCCGGCAAACCCAGGTGATCAAACGTGTACTCGGTGGCAAAGAACGGAGTTGCCAGATCGTAGTAGCCATTCACCTGTAAGACACGCATGAACTGGTTTTGAGTCATGGCAGAGCGCAAACGGTCCGCGACCGAGACGTAGCGGTTAGTGAATTCAGAGTAATTCCATGGCCAGACTTTCGGCGTCAGGATGTTGTATTCGATGTCGCTCTGCCAGTTCAGCTCCTTGCGCACGTACTCGTTGAAGGCTGCCGTGAAAGCACCCTGCACAGCCGCGTAACTCGGATCATACTCGGCTTCTTCACCCGCCGCATCCCCGTCCACGCCTTCTAATCGGCTGTCATAGCGACCGATTGTCTTCTTCTCGTCGCGAAGGAGCTCTTTAAAAAACCGCTGATCCGGGATCCGCAAATTCGATTCATCTACAAACTTCGGCGAAAGCCCGGTAAACCGGACCACCTCCGCAGTCAGCTTCTTACGGTCGGCGTCCGGAAGCTTATCGCCTTGCATCAAGCCCTGCGAGTATGTGGTGGACGCAAACTGACGCGAGGCTTGGACGGCCTGCTCCAGGTCTCCGCTCTGCAGTTCGCCCGAGAGCTTTTTGTGATACCAGGCCGCCGCTGTATAGCTCGGCAGGTACAGAACGTACGGGAGGTCGTTTCCCTTGTTGAACTCCAGCGTCCCAAAATTCAAAACAGACGAAATGAGCGTAATCCCATTCAGGTAAATGCCGTGATGCTTGAGCAGGTATTCGCTCAGACCGGAAGCCCGAGTCGTTCCGTAACTCTCACCGGCCAGAAACTTGGGAGAATCCCAGCGCTCATAGCGAGTGAGATACCGATGAATAAAGTCTGAGACCGAATCGAGGTCGCCTTCAAGTCCGTGGAACTGCTTCGGGTCTTCACCGGGAGCGCTCCGGCTGAAGCCAGTCGTCACCGGATCAATAAACACCAGGTCCGTGAAGGCAAGAGCGGTCTGTTGATTGTCAACCAGATGATACGGAGGCGGAACAGGCTGGCCTTCCGGCGTCAAAGAAACACGCCGCGGACCCAAAGCTCCCAGATGGAGCCACACCGAAGAAGAACCGGGACCACCGTTGAACGTGAACGTTAGCGGTCGCTTAGTCGCGTCCACGCCATCAAGCGTGTACGCGATGTAAAAGATACTCGCTCTCGGCTTCCCGTCCTCCTTCTTGAGAAGCAGCGTACCGGCAATCGCAGTGTAGTGCAGTTCCTGCCCGTTCACCCGTATGGTGTGCTGCGTTTTCGAACTCTTTTCTTCAGCCGCAGGCGCAGGGAACTTTTCATTTGCCGCCGCCTGCTGCGCGGACACTTTCCCTTCCTGTTCTGCTCCAGCTGGATGTTGCGCAAGCAATAACGATGCGCCCAGGAAGAAGCACAATCCAACAAATCCCAATCTTTTCATGAACCTTTCAGCATGATGACACAGCCCCTACTAGGCCCCTGACGCTGTGTTCGGATGCTTCCGTGGTCGGTATAAGGCCTTGTTGTCGAATCGTGGCCGAAGTCGCGGGCCCGATGCTCGCAATTTTTACCCGCTGCAGTGGCAATACCCCGACCAGGGCCACAAGGTTCGTCACCGCGGAAGAGCTTGCAAATGTCACCCAATCCGGGAACGGCTCACAGAAGACGACCGCTGCCTGAGCCTCTGCCTCCGCGGGAACTACGTTCCGATAGGCCTCTACAACATCAACCGACGCGCCACGCTCTCGCAGTGCGGGAGCAATCACGTCGCGCGTGATCGCCGCGCTGGGAATCAGGATGCGTTTGTCCCGCAGATCCTCCACATCCAGCGCCTGCACAAGCGCCTCTGCAATGTACCGGTCCGGAGTGACCGTGACGGGCAAACCTCGCGCCTCCGCCGCCTCCCGCGTCGCGGCTCCGACAGTCGCGATCCGTGCTCTCGGCAAATGGGCTAGCTGAGACGCGAATGCCTCCACGGCATTGGCGCTGCTGAATATGATCCAGTCGTAACCATCGCAATCGTGAGCAGCACGGCGAAGCGATTCCTCATCGGATGGCGGCGCGATTCCGATTACCGGAAGTAGGATCACGTCGGCCCCGATCGCCCGCAATGGCGCAGCCAATTCCTCGGCCTGGTGTGCAGCCCGGGTGACTACAACACGCAAAGCGAGCCGGCGCCTTTCGCCAGCAATTCATTGCCAATATGTTTGCCCAACGTGCCAGCATCGAGCATCGAACCTTCGCCGCTGGCGCGCACACAGCCCGAAGCATCCGTCGCAAACACTCCCGCGATCACCCGCAGCCGCTCGCCGTGTACCTGCGCAAATGCGCCGATCGGCAACTGGCAGCCTCCGCCCAGAGCCGCCAGCACGCTCCGTTCACACTTCGCCGCATAAGCTGTGGGCGGATGATTCATCGCACTGCAGATTTCATAGGCCTTATCGTTGGCGCGAGTCTGAATTCCCAGCGCTCCCTGTCCCGGCGCCGGACAGATCTGCTCGGGGCTAAATAGTTCAACAATCTCACCCTCAAGTCCGAGCCTGCGCAACCCGGCCGCAGCAAGAACGATCGCGTCGTACTGCCCTTCTTTCAACTTACGAAGGCGCGTGTCCACGTTGCCGCGGACAGGACTGATCTCCAGGTCCCGCCGCAAGAACCGGAGCTGTGCGGCGCGGCGGTTCGAGCTGGTCCCCACACGCGCGCCTGACAGTAGATCCCCAAGCCTTTTCCCGACAAGAGCGTCATGCGGGTCTTCGCGTTCCGGAACTGCCGCAATCGCAAGTCCAGCCGGATGTTCCGTCGGCAGGTCCTTAAGGCTATGCACCGCCACGTCGATATCACCCGCCAGCAGCGCCTCTTCGATCTCTTTCGTAAACAGGCCTTTGCCGCCGGCCTCCACCAGAGACAGCGACTGCATCCGATCACCCGCGGTCTTGATGATCTCGATCTCGGTCTCCACCCCGAGCTGTTTCAATTGGCCGGCAACGTAGTGGGCCTGCCAAAGCGCAAGTGCGGATCCCCGCGATCCGATCCTGAGCGACGTCATCAACGATCCCGGAGCCGGAACATGCGCCTGACTACACTCACCAATTCGCCATCGCGCGCCTCATCGCCCGCACGCTGCTGTGCCGCCTGACGGCGCATCTCGGAGACCGGGCCATGAGCAATCTTGTTCACAATGCCGCGCGTTATCGCTTCAAGGATCTCTTCCTGCTCCACATTCAGCGTTCCCATTCGCGGCCGGTAGCGATCCAGCACTTCCTGTCGAATCAATTCCAGCTGCGCCTGCAAGCTCACAATCGTCGGTGTAACTTCGCGCTCCCGAAGCTTCGCTTCCAGACGGGTCACCTCTTCGGCGACAATTCCCTCTGCCTGTTCAGCTACATCCAAACGCGTTTTAAGATTGCGCGCGGCGATGCCTTGCAGATCGTCGATGTCATAAAGGAATGCATGTTCCACACGATTTACATCGGGCTCAATATTCCTGGGCACCGCGATGTCGATGAAAAACATCGGCTCGTTCCGGCGCGCTTCAATCGCCTTTTGCACGGTTTCACGATTCAAAACGTACCCGGGAGCGCCCGAAGACGTAATCACAATATCCACTTCATGGAGCCGGTGCGGAAACAATTCGTAGGGAACGACCTCGCCCATGAACAAACGCGCCAGCGCCTCAGCACGGGCCGGCGTGCGGTTTGTGATCAGCAGTTCTGCAGCACCAGCCCGCAGCAGGTCGCGTACCGCCGCTTCAGACATCTTCCCCGCCCCGATGATCAGAACCCGCTTTTTGCGGAGCGAACCGAAGATCTCTCGCGCCAGTTCGACCGCCGCATAGCTGACCGAAACAGCACTCTGCCCAATCTCAGTTTCCGTTCGTATCCGCTTGGCGACGTTGAAAGCGCGAGTGAGAACCGCATCGAGGACCGTGCCGATCGTGCCCTGGTCGCGCGCTTGCGCGTATGCCTGTTTTAACTGTCCCAGGATCTGGGGTTCGCCCACAATCATGGAGTCGAGACTGGAGGCAACTCGGAAGAGATGTCGCATTGCTTCCGCTTGTTCGTAGCAGTACAGATGCGGATTGATCACCTCGGCCGTCAGGTCCGGTCTCACACCCACCAGCGACTCGATCAGCGAAGAAGCCTCACATCCCTCGTCTACCGCCGCAAGCACCTCGACGCGATTGCACGTGGAGAGGATCAACGATTCCTTGACTCCGCGTGCTTGCAAATCCTCCAGAGCGGCCGGAATATCCTCGCTGCGGATTGCAAGCTTTTCACGGACATCGACGGGTGCCGTACGATGATTGATCCCGACGAGAGCGAGTTTCATCGGGCCAGCACGCTTCCCAGACCGTAATGAGTGGCCCACGTCACCATCGAACACACCAGAACGCTGACCGCCAACCATGCCATTCGCCGACCACGCCAACCGGCAGACGTGC
>JAOAPP010000147.1 GCA_025462985.1 Bryobacterales bacterium
GCGACCGCTCGCGCACCGCCGCATCAAGACATTTGCAATGCGTGATGTCGCCGGCATGATCCGTTCGTTCTCCTACGCGGGCTACGCGGCGCTGTTCGGCCTTGTTCCCGGCGTGTCCACCACAGAACAAACCAGGAATCAAATAGAGGGCTGGGCCGCTTATTGGGGAGCTTGGGTCAGCGCCGAATATCTCAAGGCCTACTTCGAAACCGCATCGGGCGCACCGTTTGTTGGTTCCGATCCGAAGGAGCACCGGCTCCTGTTCGACGCCTTCATGCTGCAAAAAGCCCTCTACGAGGTCTCCTACGAACTGAACAACCGGCCCGACTGGGTTCAGATTCCTTTACGCGGCATTCTCAGCTTGATTGCCTGACCGCCGAATGGGTGACAGTTTGGTCAACGAAAACGATTATTACTATTTCCAAGAAGGCACTCACACTCATCTTGCCGATGTTCTGGGACCTCATATTCATCACGATGGCGCCAACTTCGCCACCTGGGCGCCTAACGCCAGATACGTCTCGGTGATCGGCGACTTCAATGCATGGGACAAAGGAGCCTCGCCGCTTGCCGCCTCCGGGCGCGCCGGCATATGGCACGGCTTTGTCCCCGGTGCGTGCCGGGGCCAGAAATATCAGTTCTATATCGAATCCGCCGTCAATGACTACAAGGTTGTGAAGGGAGATCCCTTCGGAGTCCTTCACGACGTGCCTCCGAACACCGCCTCAATCCTGTGGAACCTAGACTATTCCTGGGGTGACGCCGAATGGATGGCACGTCGCTCGAAAGCGAACAGTCTTGACGCGCCCATGTCCATCTACGAAGTCCACCTCGGCTCGTGGCGTCGTGTTCTCGAAGAGGGCAACCGCTCCCTGACCTACGACGAACTCGCCGAGCGCCTGGTCCCCTATGTCAAAGAAATGGGCTTCACCCACGTGGAATTCCTTCCCGTGATGGAACACCCGTTCTTCGGCTCCTGGGGTTATCAGACCACCGGCTACTTCGCGCCAACCAGCCGCTTCGGAACCCCGCAGGAGTTCATGCGCCTGGTGGATCGGTTCCATCAGAACGGCATCGGCGTGATCCTCGATTGGGTGCCGTCTCACTTTCCGAACGACGAATTTTCACTCGGGTACTTCGATGGCGTGCATGAGTACGAATCGGCCGACCCCCGTCGCGGCATTCACCCTGACTGGAACAGCTTCATCTTCAACTACGCGCGCCCAGAAGTTCGCAGCTTTCTCCTCAGCAGTGCGATCTTCTGGCTGGACAAATATCACGCGGACGGTTTGCGCGTCGATGCCGTTGCCTCCATGCTCTATCTCGATTATTCGCGCCGGCCGGGAGAGTGGTTGCCCAACCAGTACGGCGGGCGCGACAACCTGGACGCCATTGCGTTTCTTCGTGTGCTGAACGAAGACGTTTACCGCGACCATCCTGACGTTCAGACCATCGCGGAGGAGTCCACTGCTTATCCGAAGGTCTCCAGACCGACCTACATGGGCGGCCTCGGATTCGGCATGAAGTGGGATATGGGGTGGATGCACGACACGCTCCAGTACATGTCCATCGACCCTGTGTATCGCAAGTTCCACCACAGCGAAATCACCTTCCGGATGGTCTACGCGTTCAGCGAGAACTTCGTGCTGCCGCTCTCGCACGATGAAATCGTCTACGGCAAAGGTTCTCTCATCCGCAAAATGCCCGGCGACGACTGGCGCAAATTCGCCGGACTCCGCACACTCTTCGCGTACATGTACGCCGAGCCAGGCAAGAAACTCCTGTTCATGGGCGGGGAGTTCGGTCAATGGTCCGAATGGGCCCATGACAGCAGCCTGGAATGGCATCTTCTGGACCGGGCGCCCCACGCGTCGCTTCGTCTGCTGGTAGGCGATCTGAACGCTCTGTACCGCCGTGAACGTGCCCTTCACACAACCGAGTACTTGCCCGCAAGCTTCGAATGGATCAACGACCAGGACGGCGAAAACAACGTCATCAGCTTTCTCCGAAATGGCGCCTCTAAAGACGAGAGGATTGCCGTCGTTTGCAACTTCAGTCCGGTGCCGCGCGACAACTACCGTATCGGCGTGCCGGCCAGAGGAACCTGGGAAGAGATTCTAAACACGGACTCCACGCAGTACGGTGGAACCGGCCGCGGTAATCTCGGTGGGCTGCAGACTGTCCCGATAGCTCTCCACGGACGCCCCTACTCACTAACTTTGGAAGTTCCGCCGCTCGGGGTTCTGTTTCTTCGCTTGAAACGGCCGTAAGTTGGTTTGCGCTTGCAATGAGCGGGCGACTGTGATCCTATAAACGAAAGCGTTTCCAAGCCTGTTTGAGACGCGTCTCGTTTAGGAGCTTTCCATGTGGAATAAACTCTGCGGAGTTGCAGCGGTTGCTCTTGCCTTCACGCTTCTGCCGAATCTCGTAAGCGGCCAGGTGACAACTGGAACAATCTTGGGCAGTGTCCATGACTCGACTGGCGCAGCCATTCCGGGCGCGAAAGTCACCATCACCGATAACGCTAAGGGAACGGTGACGACCTACCAGAGCGATGAGAGCGGCGGGTACAATGCAGCCTTCCTCATTCCTGGAACGTACAACCTCTCCGTTGAGAAGGAAGGTTTCAAGCGCGCTGAGTCGAAGAACATCGTCCTCGATGTCGATCAGAAAGCACGCGTGGATGTAGCGCTGGAAGTTGGCCAGGTAAACCAAACGCTTGAGGTGACCGCCGCCGCCCCGCTCGTTCGTTCCGAAAGCGCGGAGCTCGGCGAGGTCATCGCCCAGAAACAGGTGCAAAACTTGCCGCTCAACGGAAGGAACTTCGCGCAGCTCGTCACGCTGGTGCCAGGCGTAACCGCAGGACAGCCGGGCGAGAATCTTTCGGGGTCCAGTTCCTTCAATCCGCGCGCTTCGTCCAACTTTAACGCTCTCGGCAGCCAGGCCAACACCAACGGGTGGCTGGTGGACGGGATCGACGACAACGAGTGGACGTTTAACACCGTCATGATCCAGCCATCGGTCGAATCTGTAGCCGAGTTCAAGGTGTTGACCGGTACATTCTCCGCCGAGTTCGGCCGCGGCGCTGGAGTCGTCTCAGTCTCGACGCGCTCCGGATCGAATGGCTTTCACGGAGAGGCTTTCGAGTACCTCCGCAACAGCTTCCTCGACGCGCGCAACTACTTCAACCCCAGTCCGCAGATCCAGCCTGAGTACCGCAGGAATCAGTTCGGTGGAGCGCTCGCCGGGCGGATCATTCGCGACAAGCTGTTCTTCTTCGCCGACTATTATGGGCAAAAATCGCTTAAGGGCATCGTTAACGTGAACAGCGTTCCCACCGCAGCCGAGCGCGTGGGAGACTTCAGCAACTATCGCAATTCAGCCGGGCAACTCATCACCATCTACGATCCGACAACCGGATTATCTTCCGGAAAATCGGTGGCCCGAACTCCGCTGCCCGGCAATATCATTCCGGCAAACAAGCTCAATCCCGTTGGTCTCAACGTGGCCAGCATCTATCCGCTCCCCACGGGACCAGGCAGCTTCAACAACTTCACTTCCTCGGCCAATCAGATCATTGATGATAATGGCGGAAACACGCGACTCGATTACCGGCTCAGCGACAAAGACTCGATGTTCTTCCGCTACAGCTTCGAGCAGTTTGTGCAGAGCGCGCCGAATCCGCTGGTCGGCGGTTCCGGAACATGCTGCCTGCCCACTCCGTCATTTGCTTCGGGTAAGTTCGATCTAGGTCCCTTTGTTGCGGGAATACAGAACACCACTCTCGCTGCTCAAGGCGCAGCATTCAACGAGACCCATCTGTTCGCTCCGACGCTGCTCAACGAGTTCCGCATGGGCTTCGCCAGAACCAATCCCTTCACGTTTCAGTCTGACTACGGTCACAATTCAGCCACTTCCCTCGGGATCCAGGGATTGAACGTCAGCCAGTATGCCACCGGCCTTCCCAATATCCAGATCGGCAACTCCTGCGGCGCGGAGTTTACCTGTTTGCAGGGCGGCACTGCCTTCCTGCCCGCAAACCCAAGGCAGACCAACATCCAGTTTGAAGACACCGTCTCCTGGACGCGCGGCAGGCAACAATTGAAGTTCGGCTTCCGCTACATCCGCGAACTAGCGTCGCCATTCACCAACACAACAACACGCGGACAGCTCACTTTCAATGACAACTTCACCAACAACCCGTTAGACCCGCAAGGCGTCACTACTGGACCGAACGGTTCCGGACTAGCAACACTGCTCTTCGGGTACCCAAACAGCGGAAGCCGGAACTACCTGCAGACTCCGTACTACATCACAAACGGAGAGTGGGCCGGATTCTTCCAGGACGATTGGAAGGTGACGCCTCGCCTGACTCTGAATCTAGGTCTGCGCTATGACGTCTTCACTCCCGACACGGAGATTCGAAATCGTCTGGCAAACTTTAACTTCGATACTCTGAGCTACGTCTATGCCGGACAGAACGGCGTTGGCCCCGACGCTGGAATCCAGACACGCTATGGCAACCTCGGCCCGCGCATTGGATTTGCCTATGACGCGAGCGGATCAGGAAAGACCATTCTGCGCGGCGGGTACGGAATCGTGTACTTCCCCGATCCGTTCTCAGCCTCTGACGAACTAGGGCAGCAGCCGCCCTTCACCGTATCGCAGACCTTCTCTTCGCCGGCGACGTATCCCTTGGGCACCGCATTCGTCCCCTGTGCGACGTCGACTGCCAATTGCTTGCCTGTGATCAACAATCCATTCCCGCAGGGTGTCA
>JAOAPP010000170.1 GCA_025462985.1 Bryobacterales bacterium
TTCGTTTTTGTCTTCAACCGGGAAACTGGTGAAACCTTGTGTCCTGTTGTGGAGCTCGCGGTCCCGGCATCCGACATGCCGGGTGAACAGACCTGGCCGACCCAGCCCTTTCCGCTGAAGCCGCCGCCCTTCGCCCGGCAGAAATTCACTGCGGATGACCTGAGCCCCTTTATCGGGGAACAGGAAAAAGCGACGCTGCGGAAGGAGATTCAGGAGGCGCGCAATGAAGGTCTGTTTACTCCTCCCGGACTGACAAACACTGTGGAGATGCCCGGCAACAACGGCGGCGCAAACTTCGGAGGAGCCGCGATCGATCCGGCCAGTGGAACGCTCTACGTAGTGTCCAAAGACCTCCCGGCCATGTTGAAGCTCGAGCTGACGCCCGACCGTCCCGCTGCGCTATCAGGCTCCCCGGCGGAGCGTGGCAAGGCAGTCTACGACACAAATTGCCGGTTATGCCACCAGGCAGATCTGAATGGCCGGCCGCCAGCCGTTCCCTCTCTGGCTGATGCGTCGGCCCGGTTCACACGAGAACAACTCGATGGCGTGGTGAGTCACGGACGCGGCTTGATGCCCGCCTTTCCGAAGCTCTCGGCTGAAGAGAGGGATTTACTTATCGGCTACCTGTTCCACCCGGAGGGAGCGGAACACAGCACCGCGCCAGCACAGGAGAAGAGCCAAACAACGCGCGACCCGGCCTCTCTGCATTACAGAAGCGGCTTCGGATTCATGTTCACCAGCAGTGGCCTCCCGGCCATTGCTCCGCCCTGGACATCGCTCACGGCATACGATTTGAACGAAGGAACAATCAAGTGGAAAATCCCGCTGGGAGAGGTTCCCGAACTCGTGGACAAAGGCTTCAAGGACACCGGCTCCCATTTTCCAAAGGTGGCGCCCGTCGTTACGGCCGGTGGACTGATCTTCACAGGGACTCGCGACCGCAAAGTGCGCGCGCTCGATGCCCAAACGGGGAAAGTGCTTTGGGAAGCAACGCTAGATGCCGCCCTCGAAGGAATGCCCGCCGTGTATGAAGCCAATGGCCGCGAGTACATCGTCTTCTGCGCGGCCGCCCAAGCCACGACCTTTACGCACAATGTGCCGGGTCATGCAGCCCTTCAGGCCCCAATTCCCGGAGCCTATGTCGCCTTCGCACTTCCGGAGACCCCTCAGGCGCAGGCAACAATCCAGAAATGATTGCACATCTCCGAGGTTCGATCTTCGAAAAACACCCCAACCAGGTCATCGTCGAGGCCGGGGGAGTCGGATACGACGTTCAGATTCCGATCTCGACGTATACGTCGTTGGGAGACACCGGGTCGACCGTTTCGCTTCGCATACACACCCATGTGCGCGAGGACACACTGACTCTCTTCGGATTCGCAAGCGGTGAAGAAAAGGCCCTCTTCGAACGCCTGATTACCGTCAGCGGCATCGGCCCCAAGCTGGCCCTGGGGGTGCTTTCCGGACTGGCGGCCAACGACCTCGTAGCAGCGATTCGAAGCAGCGACGTGGCGCGCCTGGTGCGTATCCCCGGAGTTGGCAAGAAAACGGCAGAGCGCATCGTGCTGGAACTCAAGGACAAAGTCTCAGCAGTGGACGCGGCAGGAAAGCCGGTGGAGGCAGCGGTCCTGGGGCCCGCGCTGAACATGCTCGACTCGGACGTAGTTTCGGCGCTGCAAAACCTCGGCTGTTCACGTCCGGCCGCGGAAGAGGCATTACGCAAAGCAAAACAGAATGGCGTCCCGGAGGAGTTCGAGCCGCTTTTCAGGTCGGCGATGGCGCTCATACGCTAACTTAAAATTCAATGCGCGCAGATGGAATGGTTTCGGCAACTCCCCAGGAGGAGGAACGCCAGTTTGAGGCGGCGCTGCGGCCAACGTCGCTCGAAGATTTCGCCGGCCAGCCGCATGTGCGGGAACAGCTCGCCATTGCGATCGAGGCGGCGAAGAGACGTGGGGAAGCGATGGACCACGTGCTGCTGTGCGGGCCGCCCGGACTCGGAAAGACTACCCTGGCGGGTATTATCGCTCGCGAGCTGGAAACCGTTTTCGATCAGACCGCTGGTCCGGTGCTCCAGAAGAAGCTGGATCTCACCGGCATTCTCAGCAACGTCAGGCCCAAGCAGGTCTTTTTCATCGACGAGATTCACCGCCTGATGCCGGATATCGAAGAAATCCTGTATGCCGCACTGGAGGATTTCCGACTGGACATCCTGATCGGAACTGGCCCAGGAGCCCGTACTCACTCCATTTCCCTGCCCCATTTCACAGCGGTCGGCGCGACCACCCGGCAAGGCCTGTTGAGCGCCCCATTGCGGGGGCGGTTCGGCATCGTGTTGCGGCTCGATCCTTACGACGAGATCACCTTGGCCCGGATCGTAGAAAGGTCGGCAGGACTCCTCGATGTTGAGATCGATCACGAGGCCGCAAGAGAAGTCGCCAGGCGCGGGCGAGGGACGCCGCGCATTGCCAACCGCCTGTTGCGGCGCGTTCGCGATTATGCCCAAGTCCGTGCCGATGGCCGCATCGATCACGCCGTGGCGCAGGCAGCCTTGGACCTGCTGAAAGTCGATCGCTACGGGCTGGACGAAGTGGACCAGAAGATCATGACGACAGTTGCCGCCAAGTACAGCGGCGGCCCGGTGGGATTGAGCACCATCGCAGCATCAATCGACGAGCAGGCCGATACCATCGAAGAAGTGTACGAGCCCTATCTAATGCAACTCGGATTTCTCGACCGAACGCCGC
>JAOAPP010000178.1 GCA_025462985.1 Bryobacterales bacterium
GAGCGAGCCTGATCCTTGCGAATAATTTGAGTATACGAGTCCAGCCTTGCCACGGACGCTAGGGCCGCGCGGGTGACGCCAAGGTACGCGAAACCAGACCAGCAGCGCCCCAATCCGCTGGAATTGAAACCCGCGCGCTGCCGTACGGCTTAGAAAGCTCGTGAATGGCGAGGGATGCTTCGGCTCCATGGACGTCTACCTCGGTTTCCGCAAAGAACCAGCCGCCTTCGTACCGTTTGTCGCCCTTCAGGTGACCTCCGGAGCTAGGCACGCTTAAGTAGTTCACGTTCCCGACCCGAAAATAGAGCATCTGATGAATATGTCCGGCAACAAAGAACTGGACTTGGTACTTTTCCGCCAATTGCTGGTATATCGACTTGCGATCACCTAACAAGGCCTGCAAAATCCAGGACGGCCGATGGGAAAAGACGAACTTCAAGGGTTGAGAAGAGTGCGCGGCAAGATCCTTTTGCAGATAGGAAAGCTCGTCCGAGTCGAGTTGCTCCGTCCTGCTGTTGTTCAGAATCGTAAAATGGGCCTGCCCATGATCAAAGCTGTAGTGCAGCGGCCGCTTTGTGTAATGCTCGTAGGCCTGGGCAGAGGGTTCTGACCAGATGTCATGGTTGCCGGCAGTGAAGAACACCGGTAGATTATGGACCTGCTTCTCCACTATGGCCGCTACGCTCTGCCACTCGGCATCAGCGTGCGCTTCATCTCCGCCTTCGATTGCATCTCCGGTCGTAACGATAAATTCCGGATGAGCTGAACTCGCCTCTCGAAGCGCTTCCTCAAACACGCCAGGCTGGGCGCTCCCGGTTCTGTCGCCCAGGATGACGAAACGGAAGTCTTCGGCCCCTCGGCTCTGCAGGACCAGAACCGCTGCGAAACTTAACAGCACTGCCGAGACAACTGGTTTGAGCATCTCCGTAGCTTATTGGAAACGCTTAGCTGGCGAGCGGATCGCCTTGCGCGTCGGTCCGCCACGACTGGTGTCGTACCAAAAGGCAACTCGCCGAGCGATCCTGGGCTTGCTGGTACGAACAGCTCGTAAATAACGTACAGAACCCCGACCCATCGCTTGATTGAATGTTGACATCCGCCTCGGCAGGACCGGTCTCAGTTTGAGGTGCATCCTGTAATGAGCCGTTTTTCCGCCCTGGCCGAAAACAACTTCACCACTTTGTGGATCGGCCTTCAGTACGCTGTAGTTTGCAATGGGCAAAATGCTGGCTCGCCTTTATTGATGTCGTTCGTAATATGAAGCGATCTTCTCATAAACTTCGTGCGGGAACTCCAGCGACTTATACACGTTGCATGACTCGGCTTCATTTGCATCGCAGATGGCAAAATCCTGCTTGTTCATCCAATCCATGATCCGGTCCGGCTTCGGAGGATTGTAGCCCCGGGCCTCCACCTGCTTGATCAATGTCTCAGCTTTTGCTTCGTCACAGTCCTTGTCTTTTATCAGATGCTCGACAAGTTCGTCATGTGAAAGAAAATGCCGCCCCACCATGACGAAGACCAGCCTGCCATAGTGGCCGATGTCCTCGCCGCGATCCATGGAATCCAGCAAATGAGACATCATCGAGCTTTTTCGCAATTCTTCAACAGCCATTCGAACCCTCCACTTTTTTGGACGGAGAATCGGGGAAGAGGTTTCTCTGTCTATTCGCCTACGCGCTGGCCAACACGGGAATTCGAGCTGTGCTGACTGCCGACACCAGTCGCCGATTCTCCTCTGGTATTCCAATCGAAATCCGAAGTGCATTGGGAATTCCGGTGGCTTTGAGCGGGCGCACGATCACCCCTTCCCGAAGGAGATCGTTGAACAGGCGATCCGCTTGCGATGCTGTCTCCGTCACAACCATGACGAAGTTCGCCGCGGAGGGAACGACCCTGTGTCCGAGGGCCCGCAGAGCCTCGCTCACATAGGCGAGCTGCGTCCTGTTCGACTCAACTGACATGCGCAGGAAGGCTTCGTCTTCAAGCGCTCCCAGGGCCGCCGCTGCCGAAGCGCCGCTTGGCTCGAACGATAGCTTTACTTTGAGGAGCATCGTGATCAGGTCTTCATGGGCGAAGCCGTAACCGACGCGGGCAGCAGCCAACCCGTACGCCTTGGAGAAAGTCCGCAGTGTGATCACGTTGTCAAAGCGGTAGTTCATGGAATCCGGAAAATCCGGGCACTCTGCGGCGTATTCGAAGTACGCTTCGTCAAGGATAATCAGAACGCGGTCGGGCACCTTTGCATAAAACCGCTCAAATTCCGAACGCGTGAAGTAGGTTCCGGTGGGATTGTTCGGGTTAGCCAGATAGATCAGTTTCGTACGGTCATTGATCGCATCTGCGATTGCAGGAAGGTCATACGTCCAGTTCCGGTAAGGCACAGTGCGGTAGTGCACGCCGCGCCCTCGCGCGAGAACCTGAAAGCCGAGAAACGCAGCCTCCGTGGTGAGGATCTCGTCGTCGTCCAGCAGGAACGTCCGGACGATGTTGGCCATGATCCCTTCGCTTCCGGAGCCCACGATCACGTTGCCCAGCTTCGTGTTGAACTCGTCGGCAAGGCGCCTGCGGAGCGCGAGCCCGCTGTCCGGATATCGCGCCATATCGGAAAGCGATCGACACGCGAACTCGATGGCCTTTGGCGACGTACCCAATGGGTTCTCGTTGGATGCCAGTTTAATCGCGTTCTCTATCCCGAACCGCTCCCGCACATCCTCGGGCGTTAAACCAGCCTCGTAGGGCTTCAGCGCAGCAATGTGGGGAGGAACCGAACGTATACAGTTCATCTATATTAAATATACGAAAAATATATTCCACCTTGGGCGAACATCAGATTGATGCGGCGAGGCGAAAAGGACAGGCGAAGTTCGGGGACGCAGGCCGATCGGGCCTACCGACTGATCAAGCAGGGCATTCTTCACGGCGAGTTCGCCGAAGGGAGTTTCCTGCATGAAAGTGAGATTCTCGACCGCCTCAAAATCGGCCGCACCCCATTCCGGGAGGCCTGCAACCGGCTGCACAATGAACAACTTCTAGAGGTTGTGCCCCGCCGCGGGTATTTCGTCCCTGAGCCCAGCTATCGCGCCGTGCGGGATCTTCTTGAAACACGCATGGCGATTGAAGGAATCGCCGCCGAGTTGGCAGCTCTCCGGGCGGAGCCGGCCGAGGTCGATGAGCTCGAGGCGCTGTACAAAGAAGTGCTGCTGGCGTCCAAAGGTGCCGACTCAATAGGCCAGCTCATTGAGGCGAACGGGCGGTTTCACCTAACGATCGGCCGCATGACTCACAACCGCGAACTGGAAAACATTCTCCGCGGTCTTCTCGAACGCTGCGGGCGCTTGGTGTATCTCGCGGCCAGTAGTTCAAAGGAGATCCCAAAGCAGCTGGAGCGGCTGCTGAAGCCGATCGTCACCGCGATCCGGGCCAAAGACTCTGGGGCCGCGCACCGGGCTGTGGTGGAAGACATCAGACAGGGGCAACTCAACGCTCTCGGAACAGACATATGGAGTCCGGAGGCGGTCTTTTCAACCGAGCGCAGCGTCTCGACGAAGTCGAGGCCCTAAGATCTCGCCTTTTCGGGCGCTGATGTCACATCAGGAGAAAGGGGTTTTAGCCTGACCAGGCACCAGGTGATCAGAGACAGGTCGAACAGAAGCAGAATCGCATTGATGACCTGGAACGCTCCGTGCGGAAGCAGGCCGCCCGCAACATCGAAGCCGCAATCAATCACCGCGCGCGCGAATGTAATAAGGAAGAACACCGCCCAGACCGAGGTGTTACTCGGGAGCAGAACGTCCCCTTTGCGGCTAGTTCGGAAGACGTTCCAGGTGAACAGCAAGCTGGTCGAGGCCGCACCCAGCCATAGGAACAATCCCATGAAGTCCGTGGAGGTGGACGTGCCCTTAAAGTACTGATCTTCGATCCCGAAGGACGTGGCAATCCCGAGCAAGAACGTTATGAACATGCCTGATACCAGGCGAGGCAAGTGAATCCTGCGGATTTTGGAAACCTGGGCCTTGGCTTCCTCAAAGACGTCCCAGGCGGCCAACGGGTAAACAACTGCAAACAGGAACCTGCTGTAGAAGAAGATCCGGTTGCCGGGGTCTGATTCGGTGCCGACCAGGATGATGCTCGCGTCAACAAGGAAGTTTATGACAGCGTACAAAGTCAGGAACAAGTAGACGCGCTGAAACCTCAGTATCAGCATGCGCAGGAGCAGCAGGAACTCCATGAACGTTCCAATAATCTGCATCCAGCGAACAATCTGATCTAGCATCTTCAGTTACCATTTGAACCCATGAGGAGATCGAAGCGTCAATCTGGAGCAACGGAGGCTTTAAGCTGAGGGTGATGGTCAGACTTCGGCGGCGATGGTTGCTACTCCTCCTCCCTGCGGCAATGCTAGGAAATGCGAGTCGAACGCCTTGGCTGGACGTACCCTTTGTGCAGCAGGTGAAAGCCGGTTGCGGATCCGCGGCGGTCGCGATGGTCGTCGAATACTGGGCGAGACAGGTCAAAGGGCTGGATTCCGCAGCTTCCGACGCCGAACGAATCGACAAGTTGCTCCCCGCTTCGGACCCCAAAGGAATTAAAGGGGCGGCACTGAGGGCTTATCTACAGGAGCACGGCTTTAATGGCTACATTTTTACCGGTGAACAAAGCGATCTCCAGCACCATCTTGAGAAGGGCCGGCCGGTGATCGTCTGCATCGCGCCGAAAGGGCTCGGCGCGCCACTGCACTACGTCGTGATTGTCGGGATGGAGTCGGCGGATGTTTGGATGAACGACCCGGCGCGCGGCAAGCTGTTTCATGAGGACCTCCCGCGCTTCCTGGCTGAGTGGAAGGACACCGGGAACTGGGCGTTGTTAGCCGTGCCGCGGACAGTTCGTTGACTGGGCATCCGGTTCGATCTCTCCTGCTCCTTGCGCTGCACTCCATCGCTTTGTGCCAAACTCCGAGGCCGACCGCCGGCGTCCAGGCTCAAAGCCTCTACCGGACCGGTCGATGGGCGGATGTTGTCGCCCTCGCAGACCGGACGCCCAACCCCGTTGCCGACGTGATCTACTATGCTGCTCTCTCCCTGGCGAGGCTTAATCGCCTCGACGAGGCTGCCGCGGAACTGCGCAAGGGAAAGAGCGCCTACGGGCGCGACAAGCGCTTCCCGACGGAACTGGCAGGGTTGGCGTACCGGGAAAAGCGTTTCGGTGATGCAAAGGCCAGTCTTGCTCGCGCCTTAAAGCTAGATCCGGACGACACATACGCTAACGATTTCCTCGCGACCCTCTATCTACTGGACGAGAACCTTCCGGCAGCTTTGAAGTATTGGAATCGAGCCAACAAGCCAATCGTCCAAACCCTACAGTTCAGCCCCCCTCTCCCCCTCATTCCGTTGCTGGGCGAACGTACTTTTGCGATCTCGGAAGGGCAGACACTGACGAGTGAACGGTTTCTCCAAACCGAGGCCAACCTCGATCGTCTCCGGGCCTTGTACCAGGTTCGCTTCGAACTGCTTCCCCGGCGACAAGATGAGCGATTCGATCTGGTCATCCACACGACCCCTTATGCTCAGCCGCTATCCGGCTGGATCGGCCGATTGCTTCCGTCCCTGAGCGAACTGCCTTATCAAGCCCTGTCTCTCGACTTTCGCAACATCGGACAGCGAGCGATCGATTTCAGTTCATTTGGTCGTTGGGATCCAAACAAGCAGCGCGCATTGATCAGCCTTTCCGGGCCTTATCGGGAAAATCCGCGCATGCGGTACCTCTACTTCGGCGATGCTCGCAACGAGACGTGGAACTTGCTGCCGTTGGTTTATCGCGGATCAAGTTCTGGTTTGACCGGGCTGGC
>JAOAPP010000179.1 GCA_025462985.1 Bryobacterales bacterium
GGCGGGAGTTGCAAGGAATGGAAGAAGGCTTACGGGCGCATGGGTCGAAGCTGGATCTGCTGGACCTGGTGACTATGAACGCCTCCATGGAGCTGCCGTATTACTACGACGAGGCGAGAAACAACCAGGCGAAGGGCGTGCCTTCGGGCGTGGGCGAACATTGCAGTGCATTCGTCGCAACTGGAAGCTACACCAGGGACGGACGCATTGTCATCGGGCATAACAACTGGAGCGATTACCTGAGTGGAAGCCGGTGGAGCATCATCCTGGATATTGTGCCGGCGAGCGGGCACCACTTCATCATGGACGGCGTGCCCGGGCTGATACACAGCGGCGACGATTTCGGAATGAACGACGCCGGAATGGTGATCACCGAGACAACCATAGCCAACTTCCACGGGTTCGACCGCAACGGCGTACCTGAGTTCGTCCGGGCCCGGAAGGCTATGCAGTACTCGGAGTCCGTCGATGACTTCGTGCGCATCATGAAGGCCGAAAACAATGGTGGCTACGCGAATACGTGGCTGATCGGGGACACAAGAAAGAACGAGATCGCACGCCTGGAGCTTGGGCTGAAGCACGTGACGCTTGAGCGTAGCTCGGACGGCTACTTTGTCGGCTCAAACTTTCCTATTAGTCCGAAGCTGATTGTCGAAGAAACCGATTTTCCGATCAATGATCCCGAGGCGCCGAACCTGATCCGACGCCGCCGCTGGGATCAGCTTATGTCGGAGTTCAAGGGCAAGATCGACGTGGATGCGGGGAAGAAGTTCGAGACCGATCATTATGACGCACTGACTAAGGAGATCGATCCGAACGAACGCACAATTTGCGGTCACATCGACAGATCCAGCCGGGGGCTGAAGGGCTGGCAGGGGCCCTACGGTCCGGCCGGCGCCGTGGAAGCGAAGGTGGCGGATGCCGGCATGGTGCAGAAGATGTCTTTTGTCGCCGGGGCCGGGCATCCCTGCGGCCTCGAATTTCGCGCTGCCGACTTTCTGAAAGAGCATAAGGAGTATGACTGGCAAAGTCCGCTCCTGCACGATCTGAAGGCGAATCCCTGGTCGATTGTGTCTGCCGGAACGCGGAAGGAGAGCGTCACGGCCCAGCGGTAGGCCCCGACTCTGCTGTGGAGGATGAGGGTTTTGCAGATTGAGTTTCCATCCGCGAAATGGGATAGTTCTTCAAGGTGGATTATTCTGGTGACCCTAAGTTTCTGAAGCTGATCGAAAACGAGCTTCAGACTGGCTTCGCCTTCCTCGGGGAAGCCACTCTTGCCAGCCGCAAAGAACATGCGGATGAGGCGCTGGCCGACGCTCGGAGAGCGTATTACGCGGCCGCCAACTTTTTGCTCCGCATTCCGAGGAACAAAATTCTGGATCTGCGGGGCCGGTTGCGCGATCTTGGGGCAGCAATCGAGTTTCTGATAGCCCTTGACCACCCGGTACCCGTTGTCATGCCGGTCACTTCTCAGGCCGTAAGCTCACCGCCGGCCACCACCCCGATCCAAATTGAGCCTCCACGGGGTATTGTTTTTCATTGACCCAAGAATTTTTCTTGTGCTAGCGTAAAAGGTTTAAAGGAAGCGCGCCTTCATCGCTGGAGCGCGCACGAACTTTTGCGCTTCGGCGAGTTCCTCTTCCACGTAGATAATCAAGAATGGACGCGACTCTTCACCAGCTTGGCCATCTCCTCATTGAGGCGATCCCTACTTTTTTATCTTTCGTCCTGCTGACGCTGTTCCTCAGGCAGTTCTACTTTAACCCCATCGCGCACGTGCTCGAGGAGCGCCGTAAAGCAACAGAGGGCGCCCGGGACCTTGCGCAGCAGGCCTTCGACGCGGCCGACCGGAAAACTTCCGAGTTCGAACGCGCCCTGCAGCTGGCCCGCAATCAGATTCACCAGGAACACGAAGCAAAGCGCCGTGAATGGGAAAGTGAGCAGGCCAAGCAACTGGCCGAGGCTCGGGCCCATGCAGAGGCTCTGATTCAGCAGGCCCGGCGCGATATCGCGGCCGAAGTGGAGCAGGCCGGTTCTCAACTCGACGCCCAGGTGGAAGTGCTCAGCCGGCAAATTATCGATTCGCTTACCCGGCGGAGAGCCGCCTAGTGGCACTCCGATTCCTCCATGCGAGTGTTTGGCGCGGGCTGCTGCTCCTCGGCTCCACGGGTGCCGTGTTCGCACAGGAGAGTGAAGGGGGAGTTAGCGGGCCGTCCGACACGCTCGGGCCCTGGAAGATTGCCAACACGGTTATCTTCGTCGCGATACTCGGGTATTTTCTTTACAAGAAGGCGCCGGCTTTCTTCAACGCGCGTTCCGCGGACATTCAGCGAGCCATTCGTGAGGCCACCGGGCTCAAGATGGAGGCGGACCTCCGCTACTCCGCGATGGACCGCAAAATGGCGACTCTCGCGGACGAAGTGAAAAGGCTCCGGGACCAGTCGGCGGCCGATATGGAGCGGGAACACCGCCGACGTCAGCAGGAAACGGAGGACGGCATTCGCCGCATTCAGGCTAACTTGGCTGCCCAGATTCAGGCTTTCCGCCAGGCCGGTATCCGTTCGCTGCGGGCTCAGACGTCACAGGCTGCCGTGGATCTAGCGGCCAGACGGCTGCAGGAACAGGCGGGCCGGAACGTGCCGGAGGAGTCGATGCAGGAGTTCATTCACCTGGTCGAGAAAGGGAAGAGTTAAGTGACCGGAGCTCTCCCAACACACTACGCGCGCGCTCTGGCTGATGCCGTTTTTCGCCCTGATTCGGGTCTCGATCCTCGGGAGGCCATTTCACAGCTGAAGCAGATCGAAGAGCTCATCGCTGGTTCGAGAGACCTGCGGATTGCACTCAACTCTCCGGCTGTGAACAAGCAGCGGAAGATAGCGGTTCTCTCGAGGCTGGCCGAGGATCTGGGCCTGCATAGGGTGGTCCGCAACTTTCTGCTGGTGGTTGTCACTCATCGGCGCACGGCCGAGTGGACGGGCATCAGAGAGCGGTTCGAGGAGATCGTCGATGAGAGGCTCGGCTGGGTGCGCGCTGAGATAGCCTCCGCTCAGCAACTGACGGCGGAGCAGCGCGCCGAAGTGGAAAACGCGCTCGGGACGGCGCTGGGGAAGTTCATTCGGGCAGACTATACAATAGACCCGACACTACTTGAAGGAATTCGGGCCCGGGTCGCTTCTAAAGAATACGATGCCTCGCTCAGAGGCAAATTGGAAGACATGCGACGCCAGCTTACCGGCGCGGCCGCGGTCTAGCAGGTTCAAACGATTATGGCTCAAATCAGAGCAGATGAAATCTCGAAAGTTCTTCTTTCTGAGATCGAAAATTTCGATGCCGTCGCGAACGTCGCAGAGACCGGTTCGGTCATCAGCGTAGGGGACGGTATTGCGCGTGTTTACGGCTTGCAGAACGTCATGATGGGCGAGCTCGTGGAATTTGGCGGCGGCGCCGTCGGCCTGGCTCTCAATCTGGAAGAGGATCAGGTCGGGGTCGTGCTGTTCGGCGACTTCAGCGATGTTAAAGAGGGCGGCGAGGTCAGGCGTACAGGTCACATCATGTCCGTCCCGGTGGGCGATGCCGTGGTCGGGCGTGTGGTCAACTCGCTCGGCGAACCGATCGATGACAAGGGCGCCATCGAGACCACGGGGACAAACCCAGTCGAGCGCCTTGCTCCGGGTGTGGTAGATCGACAGCCCGTAAAGCAGCCGCTGCAGACCGGCCTTAAGGCCATTGACGCCATGGTGCCGATCGGGCGCGGCCAGCGCGAGCTGATCATTGGAGATCGCCAGACCGGGAAGACGACAGTCGCCCTGGACGCGATCATCAATCAAAAGGGCCAGGACGTCATTTGCGTGTACGTCGCGATCGGCCAGAAGCGGTCGACGGTGGCGCAAGTGGTGAAGACGCTCGAAGAGCACGGCGCCATGGATTACACCATTGTGGTAGCTGCCACTGCGTCCGATCCCGCGCCGATGCAATACATCGCCCCGTACGCCGGCTGCGCTATCGGCGAGTTCTTCCGCGACTCTGGCCGCCATGCGCTCTGCGTTTACGACGATCTGTCCAAGCACGCCGCCGCGTATCGCGAAATTTCGCTGCTGCTCCGCCGTCCTCCAGGGCGGGAAGCTTACCCCGGCGACGTGTTTTATCTTCACAGTCGCCTGCTGGAGCGCGCCGCCAAACTGTCTGACGAAAAGGGGGGCGGTTCTCTCACCGCGCTACCGATGATCGAGACGCAGGCAGGCGACGTTTCGGCCTACATTCCGACGAACGTCATCTCGATCACCGACGGGCAGATCTACCTGGAAGGCGATCTGTTCAACTCGAACGTTCGCCCGGCCATCAACGTGGGACTGTCTGTCAGCCGCGTCGGGGGCAGTGCGCAGGTCAAGGCCATGCGGTCAGTGGCAGGTATGCTGCGACTGGAATTGGCACAATATCGCGAGCTCGCGGCGTTTGCCCAGTTCGGTTCGGATCTCGACAAGGCGTCTCAGGCACAGCTCAACCGCGGCAAACGCTGGATCGAAGTGTTGAAGCAGCCTCCGTATTCGCCGATCCCGGTGGAGAAGCAGGTTGCCATCATTTTTGCCGGCGGACAAGGCTTTCTGGACGACCTGCCGGTTGAAGAGGTCCGTCGATTCGAAGCCGAGCTTTATCAATACCTGGATGATCGGAAAGCGGACCTGCTGACAGCCATTCGGGACAAGAAAGAGTTGAAGGACGATATCAAGAAGGATCTCTTGAACGCGATCACAGAGTTCAAGAAAGACTTTGTGGGACGGCGGAACCAGAAGAGCGAGCAGGGGAAGAAAGACAGGCCCCAGAGCGGCCCGGGGAGCCAGCCCGCCGCTGCCAGCCGTAATTCCGATGGTGCTTCCCGCGGCGAATCGGGCAACCGTTCGCAGGCTCCGGAGCGAGAACAACCGGTAGGCGCCAAGAGCACTGCATAAACGATGCCGAGCCTGATCGACATCCGACGCCGCATTCGCAGCGTCAAGAATACTCAGCAGATCACCAAGGCCATGAAGATGGTCTCGGCTGCCAAGTTGCGGCGGGCCCAGGAGCGCGCGCTGGCTTCCCGGCCTTACGCCGAGATGATGAACCGCGTGCTGACCAACATCGCGGCAGCGGCTGCGGGCAACGAAGAGGTGGCGGCGCTGCCGCTGCTTCAGACTCGCGACGAAAAGCGCGTCCAGTTGGTGGTGGTCAGCAGCGATCGCGGTCTGGCCGGCGCTTTCAACGCCAACCTGCTCCGCATGGCCCAGCGCTTTATTGACGAACGTCGCGATGTTGAGTTCAGAGTCGAAGCGGTCGGCCGGAAATCGCGGGATTACTTCCGCAAGCGCAGCGCAGACGCCATCACCGGCGAACACGTGGGGATCATGGAGCGGCCCACGCTGGAACAGGCACGCGAAATCGCGCGCAAGATGATGGACCTCTACTCGAAGGCCGAAGTGGACGCTGTCTACATTGCGGTGAATGAGTTCAAAAGCGTCATGACGCCAAACGTGGTGCTGCGCAAGGTTCTCCCAATAGCGGTTCCGGAGAAGAGAGAAGACGAGGCGTCCATCGATTACATCTACGAGCAGCCGCCGGCTGAGTTGTTGAGCCAGTTGCTGCCGCGTTATGTCGAGATGTCGATCTACCGCGCTTTCCTCGAATCGGTATCGGCCGAACACGCTGCTCGTATGACGGCCATGGATACGGCTTCATCAAACGCGGGCGACGTCATTCAGTCGCTGACGCTGACCATGAACCGGGTGCGGCAGGCGGCCATCACCAAAGAAATCATTGAGATTGTCAGCGGCGCTTCGGCGCTGTAAAACGGAGTTGAAATGCCAGAAGGTGTAGCAGAAGGCCACGTGACTCAGGTAGCGGGTCCCACCATTGAGATCCAGTTTCCTGAAGGCCACGTACCCAAGATCTTCAATGCCGTCCATGTGACGAGCGAAGGCTTTGACGTGCCGGTCAAGATCAACATCACGGCCGAAATCGCCCAGCATATTGGCGAAGGCCGCGTCAGAACGATTGCTATGGAGCCGACGGACGGACTTGTGCGAGGCATGAAAGCCTACGATCTCGGCGCGCCCATCACGATCCCCGTCGGAAAGCAGACACTTGGCCGTGTGCTCAATGTTCTCGGCGAGCCGGTGGACAACCTTGGCCCGGTCGAAACCGATAAGCGCTCGCCCATTCATCGCAACGCTCCTCTCTTTGAGGAGCAGTCGACCAAGCTTGAGATGTTCGAGAGCGGTATCAAGGTCATCGACCTGCTCGAACCCTACGTGCGAGGCGGAAAGATCGGCCTGTTCGGCGGTGCCGGGGTCGGCAAGACCGTCATCATTCAAGAACTGATCAACAACATCGCGATGAAGCACGGCGGAGTTTCCGTGTTCACCGGGGTGGGCGAACGCACGCGCGAAGGAAACGATCTTTGGCTGGAAATGCAGGAGTCCGGCATCGTGGATCCGCATGACTGGCGCAAGTCAAAAGTCGCACTGGTCTATGGGCAGATGACAGAGCCGCCCGGGGCGCGTCTGCGTGTCGGCCTTACCGGACTCACGGTTGCAGAATACTTCCGCGATGAAGAAGGGCAGGACGTTCTGCTTTTTATCGACAACATTTTCCGGTTCACGCAGGCCGGTTCTGAAGTATCGGCACTGCTGGGCCGCATGCCATCCGCCGTCGGCTACCAGCCGAATCTCGCCACGGAAATGGGCGATCTGCAGGAGCGCATCACGTCCACCAAGCACGGTTCCATCACGTCCGTGCAGGCCATTTACGTGCCTGCCGACGACTACACGGATCCCGCCCCGGCTACTGCCTTTGCGCACCTGGACGCCACAACGAACCTCTCGCGCGCGATTTCGGAGCGGGGCATCTATCCTGCCGTCGATCCTTTGGCCTCCACTTCACGCATTCTGGATCCGATGATTATCGGCCAAGAACACTATGAGGTGGCCCAGCGCGTAAAGCAGACCTTGCAGCGATACAAGGATCTGCAGGACATCATCGCCATTCTCGGCATCGACGAGCTGAGCGACGAAGATAAAGCAGCGGTCGCCCGGGCGCGACGCATTGAGCGATTCCTTTCGCAGCCGTTCCATGTAGCCGAACAGTTCACCGGACGCCCTGGCAAGTATGTGAAACTCGAAGACACGATCCGCAGCTTCAGGGAAGTAGTGGACGGCAAGCACGACAATCTGCCGGAGCAGGCCTTCTACAT
>JAOAPP010000205.1 GCA_025462985.1 Bryobacterales bacterium
ACCATTTCGGCCAGGGCATCGTGAATTCTTTCGACCAGCTCGGTTCTTTTGGACTCACTACGAGCATCACAAATCCCGCCGGAACTTTTTCAACCGACACTTCCCCCCGCTTTACGGGGGTGCACAACCTTCCCTCCGTCGCCGGCTGCGCCTTACCAGCATCTGTTCGTTATCCGTACACTCCTCCGACAGACGCGAATTGCGGTTTCGCAATCACCTGGGGAATCGACGATCACTTAAGAACGCCATATTCCGAGGCGATGGATTTTTCCGTGCAGCGAGAGCTGCCGGGCGGATTCACTTTTGAGGCAGCCTACATTGGCCGCCTGGGTCGCAGACTGCTGCAGCAACTCGATCTGGCCGAGCCGCTCGATCTTGTCGATCCCGTATCCGGCATGGACTACTTCCGCGCCGGGACCCTGCTGTCGCAGGACGTGGACCGCAATGACGGCTATGCAAATCCCGATGCTGCATCACAGGCGACCGTCGCGCCGATTCCCTACTTCGAAAACCTGTTCCCCTATCTCGCAACAGGCGGCATGAGCGCCACCCAGAATATCTACAGCAATGAGTGGGCCTTTGAACGAGGCAATGAAACCACCGGGTTGGCCGATATCGATTTCTACTGCACACTCGGCTGCGGTCCCAACACCACGCCACGCTTCTACCAACGGCAGTTCTCCTCGCTGTATGCCTGGTCGAACACCGGCGGGTCCAGCTATAACGCCGGACAGTTCATCCTGCGCCACGCCATGAGCCATGGCCTGCAGTTCGATTTCACCTACACCCTCTCGAACTCGATCGATCTCGGATCGGACACGGAACGCACCGGTGAGCTCAACGGCTCCGCTACTTACAATAGTGGCGGATCGTTCTCTGAAATCATCAACACCTTCCATCCCGAGTACAACCGCGGTGTCTCGGACTTTGACACGCGCCACCTCATCAACGCGGACTGGGTCACCCAGTTGCCCTTCGGATCCAATCAGCGCTTCCTCAGTTCTGGCGGCCGGCTTGTGGATGGCTTTATTGCCGGCTGGCAATTCTCCGGTCTCGCGCGCTGGTCCAGCGGTCTGCCCTTCTCCATTCTTGCCACCGGCTGGGCTACCAATTGGCAGGAGGAAAGCAATACGGTCGTGACCGGCGTGGTCAAGACACACCGCCATCTACTGAATGGTTCTCCGCAGGTCTTCGCGGATCCGGACGCCATCAACAACGGTGTCGCATCCGGCTCACCCGTTCGCCTGCCCTACCCGGGTGAAACTGGTCAGCGCAACAACTTCCGCGGCGACGGCTACTTCGACATCGACACCGGTCTCTCCAAAGCCTGGAAGATCAGAGAGCAGATGGCGCTGAAGTTTGCCTGGGAGGTTTTCAACGCCACCAACTCCGTGCGCTTCGATACCAGCCCGGTCAGCTCCTTCGGCGGCCTCAACGGCCAGATCACCAGCGGAACCCTCGGCCAGTACAGCTCCACGCTTACCAGGCCACGCGTGCAGCAATTCTCGCTGCGTTACAGCTTCTGATGTCTTCGCTTCGCACTCATGACGGCTTCGGCGTATTGTCGAAGCCGCTGCTTTTGCATTGCTATCTTATTTCGTTCGAGCGTCCATGACCCTTCGCTTTCTGCCGTCCTTCGCCCTTCTGTTCACGCTCTCGCTCTCCGCACAAACTACTGTCCCCGCTGCACAGGCGAAACCGCCGCTCACGCTCGACGCTTTCATCGCTGAGACGGAGTACGCCTCCGCGCGCCTCTCGCCGGATGGAACGGCGGCGGCCATCGCCACACGCGAGCCGGACTGGATGGCGAACCGCTTCCGCGAGGACCTGTGGCTGTGGCGCGCGTCCAGTAAAAAGCTGGAGCCGCTCACCAGCTCCGGCCATGACAGCGGTCCCGACTGGTCGCATGACGGGCGGTTCATCGCCTTCACGTCGGACCGTGTTCTTCCCGACGAGAAGCCTTCCGAAAGCAAAGACGGGAAGGACAAAGACGAGACGCCCGGCCGCATCTGGATTGTCTCGGCGGATGGAGGCGAGTCGCGCCCGCTCTATCGCTCGAAGGATGATGTCCACTGCTTCGCGTGGGCGCCGGACAGTTCAGCAATTTACATCGCCATCCGCCAGCCGCTCTCGAAGGACGAGACCGACGCAAAGGAACGCGATTGGAAGGACGTCACACGGTATCGAACCAGCGATCGTGGCGACGTGCTGCTCCGCATCCCGGTTCCGCCGCTGGCGACTTCGACTCCGCAGCCCCATGCCGCGCCGCCCACACCCGCTGCCAATCAGCCACCGCTTCCGGAAGGCGCAACCGTGGTCGCCCGCAGCCGGCTGACGATTGAATCCATCAAGGTCGATACGCACAGCGGCGCTATTGCGTTTGTTACCGCTCCGATCTCGCATCGACTGGAGAACCCGGCGGACATCGAGGTTTACTCTGTTGCCCCGAGCGGTGGCGCGGTCACGCAGCTCACTCACAATCAGGGCCTTGAAAGCAATCTGCGCTGGTCGCCGGATGGCCAGCTCCTCTACTTCACTGTAGGGGCCGCAGCCGGCTCGGTCGAAGGTCCCTATCACGATGTGCAGGGGCGGCTTTATTCCATTGCTGCGCATGGCGGGGCACCCCAGCGACTGGGCGCTGACTTCGACGGCAACTGGCAGGACTATACCGTGCTTCCGGATGGCACGCTCCTGGCCACTGGAACGAAGGGCACCAGCACACAGGTCTACCGCGTCAAGGGCGAGCACGCCGAGAGACTCGCCGGCTTGCCGGGCACCTATGGCGGTCTCGATGCTGCCGCGCATGGCGAGGCGCTGCTGGTGACGCACTCTGGAATCCGCGAACCGCTGGAGGTTTACATCGCCTCAGCCTCGCATCTGGACCAGGCGCAGCGGGTGACGCATTTCAATGCGCATTATCTCGACTACGCGCAATCGGATTGGCGTCCCTACACCTGGAAGGCCGATGACGGCACCACCGTGGAGGGCGTGCTCATCTATCCGCCGGGCAAGCGCGATACGAAGCATCTGCCCATGCTCACGCTGATCCACGGTGGCCCGGCCGATGGCGATGGAGATCGCTTCGGCGCAGACTGGTACGACTGGGCCATCATGGCCGCCGCGCAGGGCTGGCTGGTCTTCCGTCCCAACTATCGCGGTTCTGCAGGCTACGGCGATACGTTCATGCAGCAGATCACACCGCACATCGTGTCCGTCCCCGGCAAAGACATCCTCGCCGGAGTCGATGCCTTGATCGCCGACGGCACTGCCGATCCGAGCCATCTCGTCATTGGCGGTTACAGCTACGGCGGCTACATGACGAACTGGCTTATCACGCAGACCACGCGCTTCCGGGCAGCGGTCACGGGCGCCGGCGCCGTGGAGCACGCAGCCAACTGGGGCAATGACGACCTTACTTTCGACGATGCTGCTTATCTCGGCGGACGTCCATGGGAGAAGCCTGATATCTACCAGAGCGAAGCAGCGCTCTTCCAGATGAACAAGGTCACGACTCCGACCCACATGATCGCCGGCGACGCCGACATCCGCGTCGCCTTCCTTGAAGACATCCTGCTGGAGCATGCGCTTGAGTCGCTCAACATCCCGCATGCGCTCGTCACGTTTCCCGGTGAAGGGCATCCGCTGTCAAAGAACCCATGGCATGGTTACATTGCTGTGCGCGAGGAGCTGAAGTGGCTCAACAAGTACGGCGATCATGCTCCGCCTGCGCCGTAGCAAGTCATCTCGCGCCGCCACCACGGAAACCATCTCTTTCTACGGAGTCTTCATGTCTCGTTTCGTCCGTCTTTTGCCTGCTGTGGCACTGCTCTGCTGCGGAGTCTTCGCTCTCGCCCAGGCGCCCGACTACGCGCGCGATCCACACCAGGCGATCGATGATGCCTATACGGCGGCGATTCGCAAGTACACCACCGCGCCGGAGTTCAACTCGCCGCTGACGGACTATCTGCCTGCTTCGAAGACCGTGCCCACGCCGGCTAGGGTGCTGGGCGATGTTTCCGGCGCACCCGACA
>JAOAPP010000253.1 GCA_025462985.1 Bryobacterales bacterium
AGCCTTTTCAAGTGTCCATGCGGCGGTTCGGGCGCAAGATCAACGTTCCGAAGCTGGTGGATGAGCTTCCGATGACTTCGTTCTGGTTCGACTTGCTTTACTTGAACGGCAGCCCGGTACTCGATGAATCGCAGGCACGACGATTCGCCGAGTTGAAGCAGCTTGCCCCGACGGCGAATCTGGTTCCACACCTCACGACGGCGAACCCAGAGGAGGCGGAAGATTTTCTCCACTGCGCGCTGCAGGCGGGGCATGAAGGAATAATGGCCAAGTCGCTGCAATCGGCGTATGCAGCTGGCGCGCGCGGTCAGAGCTGGCTCAAAATCAAAAAGGCGCGAACGCTGGACCTTGTGATCCTGGCGGCAGAGTGGGGGAACGGACGCCGTCAAGGCTTCCTCAGCAATCTTCACCTGGGCGCCCGTGACACGGAGAAGGGCGGGTACGCGATGCTCGGCAAGACATTCAAAGGCCTTACGGACGAGATGCTCGCCTGGCAAACAGCCGAACTGCAGAAGATCGAGATCGAGCGCGATCGGTGGACCGTTTATGTCGAGCCAAAGTTGGTGGTTGAGATTGCGTTCAATGAAATCCAGGTCAGCACCAAATACAAGAGCGGACTTGCCCTCCGCTTTGCGCGGGTGAAGCGCTACCGAACGGACAAGAGCCCATCCGATTCGGATACTTTTCAGACCGTGCAACATCTCGCCGGACTCGTCGCCTAAAACAGAACACTTGCCTCTTGTTCTCTGCCGAAGAGTCAGCTACGGTAGAAGAACAAAAGGCGAATCGTATGAACCTTGCTCTCGACTTCGGCGAAACTGACAAGACAGTCGAGGCGCTTTCTGTACAGCAGCCCGCGTCGCCCGTGGTGGCGCTAGTGTCTCGTTTCACGGAGGCGATGCAGCAGAATGAATCCCCCGTGCGGGCCGTGCGTCATCAGCCCGCCCGCGTCGCGCAGTTCGCTCCGTTTCCGGAAGGAGTAAGCGCACCGATTCGTTCCGGGCTGGCCGAGCGAGGCATCGAAAAGTTGTACACGCACCAGGCCGCGGCGGTGGAGCACGCGCTAGCCGGACGCAATGCTGTGGTGGTTACTCCTACGGCAAGCGGAAAAACGCTTTGCTACAACCTGCCAGTTCTTCAAACGGTGCTGAGCGATCCTTCGGCCCGAGCCATTTATCTCTTCCCCACGAAAGCACTGGCGGAAGACCAGCGGTTGGAGTTGCAGCGGCTGAATGACGCGATCGGTGGCCCCATTTCGTGCCACACCTACGACGGCGATACACCGGCAGATGCGCGGCGAGCGATCCGGGACAAGGCCAATATCGTGATGACAAACCCGGACATGCTGCACACCGGCGTTCTTCCTCATCACACGAAGTGGGTCAAGCTGTTTGAGAATCTGCGCTACTTTGTCATCGATGAGCTGCACTTTTATCGGGGAGTTTATGGCAGCCACTTGGCGAATATCTTGCGGCGGGTCCGCCGAATCTGCGAGTTCTATGGCAGCAATCCGCAGTTCATCTGCTGTTCCGCGACCATCGCCAATCCGAAACAGCTTGCGGAACACATCACCGGCCAGCCGTTCGAAGTAGTCGCGGAGAACGGAGCGCCTTCAGGCGACAACTTCTTCATCTTTTACAACCCGCCGGTTGTGAATCGGCAGCTCGGAATCCGGCGCAGCTATTTGCATGAATCGCGGAAGATCGCAATTGAGTTCATCCGTCAGCAGCAGCAGACGCTGGTGTTCACGAACAACCGGCTAGCGACTGAAGTTCTGACGACCTATCTGAAAGATGCCTGCTCGCATCTTCCGTTTTCGAACGAAGCTATTCGCGGTTACCGGGGCGGTTATCTGCCGAAGGAACGCCGGCATGTGGAACAAGGGTTGCGGGACGGCAGGATCAGAGCCGTGGTTTCGACCAATGCGCTTGAGCTCGGGGTCGATATCGGATCGCTCGACACCGTTGTGCTTGCCGGCTATCCCGGAACGATCGCGTCTACCTTGCAGCGGGCCGGGCGTGCCGGGCGGCGGCAGTCGTCGTCGCTGGCCGTGCTTGTTGCTTCGAGCGCACCGCTGGACCAGTACATCATCGAACATCCCGATTATTTTTTTGGCTCTTCACCAGAAGAAGCTCACATCAACCCGGACAATCTGGAGATCCTACTTAGTCATCTGAAGTGCGCCGCTTTTGAACTGCCGGTGAAAGACGGAGAAAAGTTTGGCGGCAACGAGACAGATAGGTTGTGCCGCTTTCTGGGCGACGATCTTCGATTGCTGCATCACTCCGGCGATTGCTGGCATTGGGTGAGCGACAGTTATCCAGCCGATACGGTCAGCCTTCGCGCGGTCACAAGCGATAACTTCCTGGTGGTGGATATCACCGGCGATCATAAAATCATCGGCGAGGTGGATTTTCCTTCCGCGTTTACGACCCTGCACGAAAAAGCGATCTACCTGCATGATGCGCGCCAGTATCAGGTGGAGAAGCTCGACTTCGACGGCCGCAAGGCTTATGTCCGACAGGTAGATTCGGATTACTTCACCGACGCCATCGTGTACACCCAGGTGAGCGAGTTGGCGCAGTTCGAGACGGCTGCCGCCGGAGATCCGGAAGCAAGTGCCGCCTACGGAGAAGTGCGCGTCAAGCGGCAGGTCGTCGGGTTTAAGAAGATCAAGTTCTATACGCTCGAAAACATTGGAGCCGGGCTGTTGCAGCTGCCGGAACAGGAGATGCACACCACCGCCTTCTGGCTGCATTTCGAAGCCGGCTTCTTTGCGGAGTTCGCGGGATTTTCGACGGCCGATCTTCAGGATGCGGTCCGCGGACTGGGGAACGTGCTGAAAACTGCAGGAATCGTGCTTCTGTTGAGCGATGCTCGCGACCTCGCCGTATCCGTTCTTGACGATTCGACCCACATGAAAACGGCGTTTCAGCCGGACATCGTTCTCTACGACAATTATCCGGGCGGCATCGGCCAAAGTGATCCGCTCTTCCGTCGCCACGTTGAACTGCTGAAGGCAGCGACGGATCTTCTGGAGGGCTGCACGTGCGACGGTGGCTGTCCCAGTTGCGTTGGACCACCGAACGAAATCGGATCGCGTGGGAAAGAAGGCGCTCTCAGGATTACCGACAAGCTGCTTCGCAGCAGCCGACCCGCCTAGTTGACAGGTGGCGGCAGAAGCTTCTGTGAAGACTGCTGCTCCGCGTCCTCGGGAAACACGGCATAGCCGGTTGGCGGAGGGTACAGGGCCTTCAGCAGAGTCAGGCGCTTGCGCAAATATCTGCTGGGCAACTGGCGCGGGCCCGTCTCGACATCGATATCACAGCAGATGCCATGCATGTAGAGTGTAAGCGTATCGATAAAGGATTGCCGGACGTAATCTGAAAACAGCGGGCTGTCGCGATTCACATTGGCCTGTCGCCTTATGAGCGCCTGCTTGGCCTGCCAGCTTTCATCATCGACTTCACCATGGACGCTTCCATTGAGCTCTTCGCGAATGAGCGCTTTATAGGATGCGGCCGCTTCACTAGACCAGCTCTCTGCGACCAGCGCGGAGAGCCGGCGGTACAGGCGGTAATGGTACTCAGCAACGTCCTGTTCCTTCAGGGCAAACACCAGAACGGTCTCATTTTCAAAGCTGACCTGAGAGGTCCACGACTGCTTGCCCTCGGCGGGCCGCTCCGCGACAACAAAGTCCGACTGTTTCTCAACACTGGCGCGAGTCTTGCGCTTGCTCTTCGGAAGAGCCCGCGCCGCCGAACGTTCCAGATAGGGAACGAGCAAAATTGAAATCCGCGGCAACATCGCCGCTATGGCCGGCGGCAGGGCAGCCACCGGTTCTTCCAGGTATTCCTTCACAACCTCTTCGGTCATGGGAAGAGAAGCGCAGAAGTAAGCGAACGTATTGCTCAACGGTATAACTTCCCCGCGGAAC
>JAOAPP010000265.1 GCA_025462985.1 Bryobacterales bacterium
AGCAGGTGGAGGACAATCTCGCCGCGTTGCGCCTGCTCGATCAGGAGCTGACGACGCAGCAAGTCGCCGTGGCCTCAGCCCGCAGATCGGTCGATCTCTCGACCGCACGGTATAAACGTGGTATCACAACGTACCTGGAAGTTCTCACGGCGCAGAGTATTGCTCTCACGGATGAACGCACCGCAGCCGACCTGATGACGCGGCGGATGACGGCCAGCGTTCAACTGGTCAAGGCTCTCGGCGGCGGCTGGGACAGGAGTCAGCTACCGAAGATGTAATTGGCTGCGCGCAGGTTGGGTTGCAACAAAAAGATGCTTAAAGTAGACAGAATCAACTCGGACGGCGCCGCGAATCTCGAAAAGGCCCCAGTAGTGGAAGTGACCGCCGCCATCGAGAGACACAAATCTGCACGCGACCTTATTCGGTCTGCCTTGTTGAAACGGATCTCCGAAGGAGTGTATTTGCCTGGAGAACGTCTCAAGGAAATGGCACTCGCTCACGAGTTTGACGTGAGTCAGGCGCCTGTCAGGGAGGCATTCCGGGAGTTGGAAACCCTGGGACTGCTGGTCTCTGAGCACTATCGGGGAACGCGGGTCAGGGGTGTCTCCAGTCAGGAGATCCATGACGCCTATCAGTTGCGCGGATACCTGGAAGAGATCGCGGTGCAGCTCATCCCGCTGGTGAAGCTGAAGGAGGCGATTGCGTCTATCGAAGCACTGCAGGCATCGATGCGGGCCGCGGCGCTGAGTGGCGATCCAGACGGCTTCGCGCGCGCCAACACACAGTTCCATCGAAGCATCGTCAGCCTCTCATCGAACAAAAGCCTGCTGAAGGTCTGGGACTCTCTTGAGATCGGGATGCTGTCGCGGCTCAACCTGCAGAAGAACGAAAAGAAACTGCGCTCTCTAGCCGAGATCCACCAGCCGATCGTGGATTCGCTGAAAAAGGAAGACTTGAAGCGAGCGGGGGTGTTGCTGCGCGAACACGCATTTTTCTTCTTGAAAGATTTGCCCTAACGGCCGGTGGAAGCGTCGATCCAGTAATTACGCTACTGGAATTGCATTTTGGTTTGTACTCCCTCAGCGTGATATCCTGCGTGCCCTACTCCAAATTCATTTCGGTGGTGCCGGGCAAGTGAGCAAAACCAGCAAGCGACGACGTGAAGACCCACCTAAGCGAGAGGATCGCCCGAAACGGATCGGTTTGGCTTTAAGCTTAACCGCCGGGACAATCGTATTGATTTTGCTGGCATGGGCTCTCTATTCGAACCACGACAGTAAAAGGGGGCAAGTCGTGGCTGGGGCTAAGCCGGTCGCTGAGGTTAGCCCGGCAGCCGCTATGGGCCCAGGGGCTGAGATGAGTCACACAGCTTTTCAGCCCACTGTCCCCAATCGCAGCGATCCTCCGGCCAAAAAGCCCGAGGGAATGATTTGGATTCCAGGTGGTGAGTTTTCCATGGGGGCGAACGATCCGCCGGACATGGATGAAGTCGGCATGAAGGCTACGCCCGATGGACGGCCGATTCACCGCGTCTATGTCGATGGCTTTTTCATGGACAAGACAGACGTTACAAACGGTGAGTTCGCGAAGTTTGTGAAGGCTACGGGGTATGTCACTGTGGCGGAGCGCAAGCCAAGGGCGGAAGACTATCCCAACGCTCCTCCAGAAAATTTGGTTGCCGGCTCGGTCGTTTTTGCTCCTCCTGACCACGCCGTGCCACTCAATGACCACTTACAGTGGTGGACCTATGTGCACGGAGCGGATTGGCGGCACCCTCAAGGATCGACAAGCAACATAAAGGGCAAAGAAGCCTACCCGGTGGTGCAAGTCGCCTACGAAGATGCGTCAGCCTACGCAAAGTGGGCGGGCAAGCGGCTGCCGACGGAAGCAGAATGGGAGTTCGCGGCGCGTGGAGGATTCAGTGGAGAGCCCTTCGCCTGGGGTGACGACTTTCGGCCCAATGGCAAGTGGATGGCTAACACACATCAGGGACACTTTCCCAATCATGACACCGGCGAAGATGGGTTTGTCGGCATCGCACCAGTCGCTCAGTACCCAGCAAATCAATACGGCTTATATGACATGGCCGGAAATGTGTGGCAGTGGACGGGCGACTGGTACCGGCCGGATTACTACAAGCAGTTAGCGCAGACCGGCAGCGTGACCCGTAATCCACAGGGACCGGAAACATCGTTTGACCCTGCGGAGCCAGGCGAGCCGAAAAAAGTTCATCGTGGAGGGTCGTACCTTTGCACTGATCAATACTGCTCCCGCTACATCGTGGGCACGCGAGGCAAAGGCGAGGTCAGCACGGGAACCAACCACCTCGGGTTTCGGTGTGTGATGAAACCTTAGAGCGCGGCATCGACGGAGGCAGGGATGTCCGATATACGGCGAATATTGCTCGCCCTGCTGTTCATCGTCCCTTACTCATCAGCACAAGAAACACACATCCACAGCGCACCAGAAAAACTGGGAAAGGTATCGTTTCCGATCTCTTGCGCACCCGCCGTTCAGGGACAGTTCGATCGAGGCGTGGCTCTGCTTCACTCCTTCGCCTACGCCGCTGCCGAAGACGCATTTCAAGGCGTGGCCAAATCTGATCCGCAGTGTGCGATGGCGCATTGGGGAATGGCCATGACGTACTTTCACCAGCTTTGGGAACCGCCCATCGCGCCGACGACAATTTCGGTTGCCCAAAGCGAGATCCAGCAGGCGCTGCAGATTGGTACGGCCTCCGAACGCGAACGCCGGTTCATCAATGCGCTGGCCTTGATTTTCCAAAATGCTGCCAGCGTTCCGTACCGCACACGCGCGTTGAAGTACGAGCAAGCGATGAGCAAGGTCGCTTCAGAGAACAGGAAAGATGTCGAAGCGCAGGTGTTTTACGCTCTCGCGCTTCTGGCCAACGCATCTCCTGCGGACAAGACTCACGCGAAGCAGAAACAGGCAGCCGATCTGCTCGAACCCCTTGATCGCACCGATCCGCAGCACCCCGGAATCCCTCACTACCTGATCCATGCTTACGATAATGCGGAACTCGCACCGAGAGGCCTCCCGGCAGCAAGAGCCTACTCTCAGATTGCACCCTCGGCGCCGCACGCCTTGCACATGCCATCGCATATCTTCACGCGGCTTGGGCTCTGGGACGACTCCATCGCGTCGAACCTCGCCGCAAAGCAGGCCGCACATCACCAGGGCGACACAGGAGAAGAGCTCCACGCCATGGATTATCTGGTGTATGCCTATCTGCAGAGCGGACGCGACGAAGACGCGGCTCAGGTTATCCAGCAGCTCAAAGACATGCCGCATCTGAAAGGACCCGATTTCAAGATAACGTATGCCTCTACCGCGATGCCGATTCGTTATGCAGTGGAACGAAGTCAATGGGACGAGGCTGCTGCCATCGCTCCTCCTCCCACAGGAGCCTCACCTCAGGTAGTCGCAATCGCCGTTTGGGGGCGCGGCCTCGGGCTGGCTCGGAGTGGACACGCCGCCGAGGCCCACGCGGAAATCGAGAAATTGCGGCAGTTCGAAGAGCAGCTTCGCGCCTCAGGCAATGACTATTGGGCGACGCAGGTAAAAATTCTGACGAGCGAAATCATCGCGTGGACGGCGCAGGCTAACGGTAATCCGGACAAAGCCGCAGCCATCATGCGGACGGCAGCCGACGAGGAGGATGCAATCGAGAAGCTTCCCGCGACTCCAGGGCCAATCGTCCCGGCTCGGGAGCAACTGGGTTACTTGCTCCTCGCGCAGCATCAGCCGGCTTTGGCGCTGAAAGCATTTGAAAATACCCTTACAAATGCCCCGGGACGGCGCGGGGCACTCAAGGGTGCGGCGCAGGCCACCGCACTTTCAGCCCAGAAGTAAACCCAACACCAGTCGCCATTTCTCAATATACGAATAATTTCGTTGACGAGTACGAATAGTCTCGTATATAGTCAGACGCATGGTGAAGAAGCGCAAATTACCGAGACCGACCGAAGGCGAGCTGCAGCTACTTGGGATTCTCTGGGAACGGGGGCCGGCAACGGTTCGGGAGCTGTTTGAGGAAGTCAATGCCGAACGCCCGGTCGTTTATACCGGTGTGCTGAAGCTTTTACAGATTATGACGGAGAAGGGGCTAGTCCTGCGGGACGAGCGGGAACGAGCGCACGTGTACCGGGCAGCGGTGTCGCAGGCGGATACAGAGCGGCGGCTTCTGCGCGAATTGAGCGAGAGATTTTTCGCAGGAAGCGCCGCACAGTTGGCGCTACGGGCGCTGGAGATGGAGAAGTCCAGCGACGAGGAGCTCGACGCGATCCGGAAGTTAATTGAAAGGAAGGCAGCTGCAAGTCAGTAGAGGATTTGCATTTCGGCTGAGGACGTGCGGTGAGCAGTTGATGCCGGTTCGGATGATGTACTGGAGGGTCGGATATGAACTTGATCAGTTGGTTGTCGCGGGGAGAGATCGTGGCGCTCGGATGGACCCTTCTCCACTTCTGCTGGCAGGGCACTGCAGTCGCCGTGGCATATTCGGTGATAGATCGAATGACGTCACGTGCAACCGCGGGACTTCGGTACGCGGTGGCACTCATCGCGTT
>JAOAPP010000273.1 GCA_025462985.1 Bryobacterales bacterium
TTAGTTCTACATTGATTTACACCCTGTCTCGCCTGTCATCGAGTGGCGCACCTCAGCGAGACATGAATGCACTAAATGAGGAGCAGGCGCACGTAGTCGATCAACTTATTGCTGCTCTTGGTGACAAACGGGGCGAGGCTCAAGCAGTCAGCGCCTTTACAGTGACACAGGAAGCCGCAAACAGCCGCCTGCCGCTGTCTGAATCGCAAAGAGCCAAGCTTTCTGCGTATTTAGCAGCGGGTTTTGATTCGCTTCCTGCGCGTTCCCAGGCTGAATTACTGGAGGACAGGTGGGAGGTGCTTGATCCACAAACAATGCTTCCTCTGCTACCCAAGATTGCCGCGCGGTACCGGGATGAGCCGGTGTTGAATGAAATAAACATCTGGGAAGCGAACAACACCAGCGCCGCGGCGCTCCGGCATTGGTGGGAACTGGATCCCTCCGGGGCTCGGCCGGCGGTGCTGGCAGAGATCTCGCGGCCTAAACCACGTTTTGGAGCGAACGTGATCGGCATGCTCCCGGAAAAGGAACTGCCTGAGGTTGATCACCTCCTAGCCGACCACCTGCTCATTCAGGACGGCCATGACGAGATCGTTGCTTCTCTCATTGCTCGCTATGCGACTTCCGCCATTGAACCGCAGGTCGCCGGCTTTCTCGACGAACGCATCGGCAATTGGCGCTGCGATACGCAAGCGGCCCTGCTGGCCTACATGTTGCGCGTGGATGCGCCAGCTACTGCACCGCTGATTGAACGTGCGCTCGCCCCGCCACGGCAGACCGGATGTTACCGGATGCTTTTCACGGAGATTGCACAAATTCATAACGATCCGATCTTGGAGAAGTTGTCCACCCAAAGCCTGCTGGATGATGATCCTGAGATTGTCGGCGGTGCAGCCTCCTACCTCCGCACTTTCGGAAGTGCCTCGACCGAAGCCCAGCTTTGGGCTCGCCTCGATTCCTGGACTAACGGTCACCCTCGCAAATCAAAAGCCCCGATGTCCACGGACCAGGCTCCCGATGAAAATGCGAAGGATGGGCTGATCGTGGCAATCGCTACAGCTACAGCCTGGCTTGCCGATGAACCGAAGCTTACTCGTCTACTGACGTATGCCTCGACCGAGACCCAGCGGAGCCATATTGAGGAATACCTAAGGGCTTGGCAAATGAGTCCCAAACAAATACTGGCTATGGGCGGCGCCTTCAATATCGCGCAGTACAATTTGCGAACCATCTCCGCCGCGATCGAAAAGGTCAAACAGTTCCCGCGTGGGACGACATTCGCCTTTTCGGGAGATCTCTCCAGGAAGGCCGATCAAGACGCTCTCGCGAGGCTCCAGGATGCGGCCGTATCTGTCGGTGTAAAGGTGGATTCGTCCAGCCATAGCCAGCATACGAAACGGCGGCTTCCTGGATATTCTTTCGTTCGGTTGTCGGAATTGAAACAGCAGGTATGCTCGTTTGCCGGTTTGCTCCGTGCCGTCGGCCACTCGAACGCAGTATGCCTCTGTCGCGACGACAACTGCGATCAGGGTCGTCGGGAGCTACGAGGCACAAGCCGTTTGACGTCTTCTGATATCGAAGCTTAGCTGCTGCCTTCGCGCAGTACAACCTATCGAAACGTAGACACTCGATGCATAAGCTTCATCACACATTTGCAACCAGCTCAGCGCAGATCCGAGCTGCAGTCCAGGTCCACGCCGGGTTATCGAGCAGCGTTTGGGCATGCCTCTGTCCGACACCCTTGTCTTCCAAACTGATGTGGCATTCCGTGACGCGGCGACAGGCCATGCGGTCGACTACGTTGACAGAACGGCACCGGTTTCCAGTTCTGTAGTGCGGACACGTAAGCAGTTTGACGCCGTGCAGATACAAGCAGTCAACCGCTGCTCGCCGAACTCACGAGCGAACGCGCCACCAGAGCAGCAATTTATCGCTCGTGGTGTCTTCGCCTGCAGCGTTTGCTTATTCAATCGAGTGGGTGGACGGACCCGGTCTTCTGAAGCTTAGAGACCTATCGTTCCCTCTCATTGCAATCTGCGCGCCCACCCTACGGGTCCGGACAGCTCCCTTGAACGGCGCCAGGGTGTCGTGGTGGTCCCGGGGTGCCAAGTTCTGTATCATGAACTTTATGCGAAGCATCGCCGGGTTGTTCATCGCACTATGCCTGTTTGCACAGACCCCAGGACGTGTCATTACGCCCAAGGCGAAAGTTGTCCTGTTCAATGGAAAGAATCTGGATGGCTGGTACACGTGGCTCCAGGAAGACAAATATCAGGATCCGAAACGCGTGTTCAGGGTGCAAGAGGGCACCATCAAGGTGTCGGGCGAGGAATGGGGCGGCCTGACGTCCAAGGATTCATACCGCGATTACCATCTCACTTTGGAGTGGAAATGGGGCGGTCCAAACCTTGGCAAACGGGCGGGGCACGCTCGCGACAGCGGCATTCTAGTGCACGGAACCGGCGAGGACGGCGCACACGGAGGTACCTGGGCTGCAGTCGATAGAATCCCAGATCATCGAAGGCGGCGCTGGGGATTTCATTATGGTGGAGGGCAGGGAGCGTCCCACCATGACGGCGAATGTCCGGGC